>JBASAV010000397.1:0-9658 GCA_049650785.1 Lewinella sp.
CTCGCCGTCGGCGCCGACGATGATGAACTGGTATTCACTGCCGGCCTTGGCACCGGAAACCAGACCGGACCATTCCCCGGAACCGTCATCGGCGGGGTCCAGCGGGACGCCCTTCTTGTTCCATTTGTTGAAGTCACCGGTTACGGCGACGGATTTTGCGTGTGGTGCCCAGATATTGAATTGGACGGCACCGTCCATAATGGTGGCACCAAGAGGCGCCTTAGCGATAGCTATCATATCCTATATAACCGCTGGCGAAAATCCGGTGTTCCGGTTTGCTAAAAATTTGTTTGAGGTTAAGGGCTATCGGTCCGTATTTGTTGGAAGGTATCTTTTCCTGCGCTTCGGCGCAAACACCTGATTGAATTGTGAATAGGTATTTGTTTATTGTGTACGCTCCCCACCATGAAGGACCTTCAAAAAAACCTTGCTTTACTTGCCGGTCCGCTGGCCTTCGTGCTGGTCAGAATGCTTTACCATCCGGCCGATCTGAGCACGGAGGCCAACGCGGTGCTGGCGTGTACGATGTGGGTGGCCATCTGGTGGATCTTCGAGGTGATCCCGATCAGTGCCACCGCGCTGCTGCCGCTGGTCCTGTTTCCCCTGACGGGGGCCGACTCGCTCGAGGCGACCGCTTCGGCTTACGGACACAAGTACGTGTTCCTGTACCTCGGAGGCTTTATCCTGGCGATCGGTATTGAGCGATGGAACCTGCACCGCCGGATCGCTCTGAACATCATCAACCTTTCCGGCACCGGCATCTCGCGCATCATTCTGGGCTTTATGCTGGCTACGGCCCTGCTGTCGATGTGGATCTCCAATACCGCCACCTCGGTGATGATGCTGCCGATCGGGCTGGCGATCGTGACCCAACTGCGCGACAACCCCGAAACGGAAGAAGACGAAAATCAGCGTTTTGGCAAAAGCCTGATGCTGGCCATCGCCTATTCCGCCTCCATCGGCGGCATCGCTTCCCTCATCGGTACGCCCCCCAACCTGGTACTGGCCGGCGTGGTGGAAGAAACCTTCGGGGTGGAAATCACCTTCGCGCAGTGGCTGAAATTCGGCGTGCCGGTGTCGGCGACGCTGCTGTTCATTTGCTGGTTTTACCTCACCCGGATTGCCTTCCCCTTCAAACGCGGCGACTTTCCGGGCGGCCGGCAGGAGATCCGGCGGCTACTGCGGGAGTTGGGGCCGATGCGGTACGAGGAGCGGATCGTGCTGGTGGTCTTCGTGACGACGGCGCTGTTGTGGATCCTGCGCTCGCTCGTGCTGACGCGCTTCCTGCCCGCACTGGACGATACGATCATCGCCATCGCCGCCGGACTGGCACTTTTCCTCATTCCGACCAAGGACCGGGAACGCATGCTGATCACCTGGGAAGAAGCGGTTCAGTTACCCTGGGGGATCATCCTGTTGTTCGGTGGCGGTCTGGCACTGGCCGGCGGCTTTGAAACCAGTGGGCTGGCCGCCTGGATTGCCGGTCGCCTGGCCCTGCTTGACGGGATGAGCCTGATCGTATTGCTGCTGATCATCGTAGCCAGCGTTAACTTCCTGACGGAGATCACCTCTAACCTGGCCACTACGGCTATGCTACTCCCGGTACTGGCCCCGATGGCCCTCACCCTGGATGTCAACCCGTACATGCTGTTGGTCGGCGCGACGGTTGCGGCTTCCTGCGCCTTCATGCTACCGGTGGCTACGCCGCCGAATGCCGTCGTGTTTGGTTCGGGCTACCTGCGCATACCGGATATGGTGCGCCGCGGCATCTGGATGAACGTGGTGTCAATTGTGGTCATCCTGCTCTTCGTGTACTTCCTGCTCCCGTGGCTGTGGGATTTTGATCCGTTTAGCTTTCCGGTGCGGCTGGAGGAGCGTATCGGTGAATAGCGGAAAACTAACGGACTAAAGAACTATTCACCCCCGATCCTTAGGCACCTCCCCCGCCGCCACCTCCTGCCGCCGGAAGTACTCCAGCACTTTCTTCGCCGTGCTTAAGTTTGTAGCCTCCGCAATCTCACTGGCCAGGGCGTTCTTGACCTTTTTGGTGCTACCGAAGTGGCTGATGAGCTTCTGAACCGTCTTCTCCCCTACCCCGGGGATGTTCGTCAGCTCGGTCTGGATCATGCCCTTGCTGCGCTTGTTGCGGTGGTGACGCAGACTGAAGCGGTGGGCCTCGTCGCGCGCCTGCTGGATAATGCGGAGCGACTCGGATTTTTTGTTGATGTGCAGAGGCACCGGGTCTTCGGGGAAGTAGATCTCCTCGAGGCGCTTGGCAATGCCGACCACCGTCATCCTACCACGCAGGCCGAGCAGGTCGATGCTCTCCATGGCGTGACTGAGCTGGCCTTTGCCGCCGTCGATAATGACCAACTGCGGCAACGGGTCGCCCTCATCCATGAGGCGGCGGTAGCGCCGGTGAACGACTTCCTTCATGCTCGCGAAGTCATCCGGGCCCACGACCGTCTTGATGTTGTAGTGGCGGTAGTCCTTCTTGCTGGGCTTCGCATTTTTAAAGACCACGCAGGCGCTGGCGGGATTGCTCCCCTGAATATTCGAGTTATCGAAGCATTCGATGTGCATCGGCAGTTCGTCCATCTGTAGATCGCTCTGCATTTGCTTGAGGATGCGCTCCGCGGGTGTCTGCCGGTTGGCGTGGCTGATGCGGGCCTTCTTCCGCTGCAGCAGCATGTACTTGGCATTCTTCTCGCTTAGTTCGAGCAGCTTTTTCTTGTCGCCGATTTTCGGGACCGTCACGGTGGCCTCAATACCACTCAGATCCAACTCGTGGGCAAGGATCACCTCCGGTGCGATGCTGTTAAAGCGTTCCCGCAGCTCGGGGATGGCGTAGCTCAGCAGGCTTTCCTCGTCGTCGTCCAGGTTCATCTCGATCTCCTGGGTGTGGGTGTGGATGACGGCGCCGTTGACGATCTTGATGTAGTTGAGGTAGGCCTCCTTCTCGTCCATGGCCAGCCCGAAGACGTCCAGGTCACGGATGCTGGTGCTGACGATGGTCGATTTACTCTGGTACTTTTCGAAGGCCTTCAGTTTATCGGCGATCTGCTGCGCCCGCTCGAACTCGAGATTCTCGGCCAATTCCTCCATCTCCGCCTGGAAGTGGCGCTTCACCTCCGCGAAGTTGCCCTTCAGAATATTTTTGACCTGCTCGATCTTCTCGTTGTACGATTCCTCGCTTTCCTCCGCTACGCAGGGACCCTCACAGTTCTTGATGTGATACTCCAGGCAGACCTTGAATTTCCCCTCGGCGATGTTTTCCGGGCTCAGGTTAAGGTTACAGGTGCGCAGGGGGAAGAGCGTTTTGACCAGGTCCAGGATGATCTTCAACCGACCCTTGCTGGTGTACGGTCCGAAGTAGTAGCTTCCGTCGCGCCGCACCTGCCGCGTGATAAAAACGCGCGGAAAACGCTCATTTTTAATACAGATGTAGCTGTAGTTCTTATCGTCCTTCAGGTTGACGTTGTACCGCGGTTGGTGCGTCTTGATCAGCGCGTTCTCGAGGAGCAGGGCATCGGCTTCCGTTTCGACGATGGTGAATTCCAGGCGCGCGGCGTTCTTCACCATCACGCGGGTCCGGTTCAGGCGGTCCTTGCGGTCCCCGAAGTAGCTGGCCACGCGGTTGCGCAGGGTCTTCGCTTTTCCCACGTAGAGGATGCGTTCTTCCTTATCGATGAAGCGGTACACTCCCGGCTGGCGCGGTACGGTCGCGGCGATGCGCTTGTAATCTTCCGTCGTCATGCTGCAATAACGGTAAGCTTGGCAAAACGTTTTTGCGGCGGAGCGCAGGAAACAGGCTGTTTCAAAAATACGAGACGCACCGAGCGCCACGACTCCTTTCGGCACCCGGGGAAGTCGCTTACCACCACTAAATCCCCAGTGCTTAAGTTTGCGGCTTGCAAAGGTCTTTCGCCATGAATCGTACGCTTATTAGTGTCATCTCCGGCTCGCTGTTACTCTTCACGCTGGCCTGCGGACCCGGGGAAGATGAAGGGAGCGAGCAGCCGGATACCAGTACGACTGTGGTAGCCGATACATTACCCGCTCCGGTACGTCCCGAACCCGAGTCGGGCGAGCAGATGACCGCGTGGGTAGACGGGCTTTTCGTCCGCGCCGAACCCAAACGCAGCGGAGAGATCGTAACCCAGGTGGCCGCCGGAACCCCGCTCACCTACACCGGGGAAGCATCGGAGGAATCCGAGGTGCTGGTCATGCGGGGCATTGTCTTTGAAGAACCCTGGCGCCAGGTCCGCACGGCCGACAACCAGGAAGGTTGGGTATACGGTGGCGCGATCCTTCGATCGGAAGAGCAACGGGTTATGGGGTACCGTAGTCCGGAAAACTTCGAATTGCCCTACTTCGGTGCTTACAACTTGAGCGGCTGGGATAAAGCTCCGCCCACCGAAACCAGCGGCGGAGATGCCACCCGTACCCGCCAGGTGTACCGACAGAACGGTCGGGCCCTGGCGATCCAGCGCACGGAGGTAGGTGAATACGGCTACGAAACCAACTATATACTCAGCGATGAGGAAGGCAACGACCTGAAAACACGCACCCTAGAGTTCTCCGTCGACCCCAGCTACCGACTCACGGAAACGGTTACGGACTACACCGCCGATCCTCCCGTTCGCTACCGCCGCAGTCAGGCTATGCCCCGGCACTATAGTCAACTGAATGCCATGCCGGAAATGGCGGTGGGGGAATGGGAACAGGTCCCCATCGGCCAGTAACGATCATTCTTCCTTTAGCGTCAGGTAACAGTACCGTACGATAAGGAGAGCCACCACGACGATGGCCGCGAAAACGACCCAGGCGGTAGGTGTGTAACCACCGAGTATCTGGGGAAAGGCTAGGTAGGGCATAATAGATTTAAGTGGTCCTTCAACTTAACCGCCAACGGCACTCGACGGTTGGATCTTTTATCCATACCTAAACAACAATCATGGTATTCGAACACTTCGCCCTCAACGTCCCCGCCCCCCGGGCACTGGCTGACTGGTACGTCCAACACCTCGGCGCGCAGATTTTGAGCCAGGGTGACGCGCCCAAGTACACCACGTTTCTGGCCGACGCTACCGGCCGGACTTTCGTGGAGGTTTATCACAATGCCGCCGCGCCAGTCGATGCGTTCGGTGACCGCGAGCCACTCACCTTCCACTTCGCCTTCCAAACCGCAAACGCAGCGGACTTACGCGATCAGCTTGTCGACAAAGGAGCCACCATAGTGGAAGAACAGCTACCCGATTCCGGGACGCACCTGGTTATGCTGCGCGACCCCTGGGGCATTCCCCTACAGTTGTGTCAACGCAGCATCCCCTACCCTACGTTGGGACGCTGAGCCGTTCGGCCAGATCGACAAATCCCTGTTTGTGCGCATGGTCGGCCGCGGTCATGCCTTGCTTGTCCTTGATGGAGGGATCGGCACCTGATTTCAGTAACAGATCGGCCATGGTCGGGCGATTGAACGTAGCGGCGAAGGTCAGGGCCGTCATACCCATGGGATTCGTTGCGTTCACGTCGGCACCCTCGGCGATGAGGTACTTAGCTATCGGCAGATAAGCCTTGAAGCTTACGCCCATCAGCGGTGTGTTGCCGGCACCGTCACGGGCATTTACTTTGGCACCACATTCTACCAGGGCCCTGACGACGGCGTCCTGCTCCAGGTAGGCCGCTAGCAGGATGGGCGTGGAACCCCGGGCATCCGTTGCGGTAAGTAGAGAGACATCCTGCTGTACTAGCGTGCGGACCTCCTCATCGTCACCTTGTCTGATAGCCTGAAAGAGTTCGTCGGGTGTTGTCATAAATGAGCGTGTTAAATAGTGATTGGTGAGGTATCTATTCGCCCACTCGCCTAAATGGGCGGTGGAACGATAGATGTATGTACGAGGAAACGGATGAAATTTAAGGAGGTTCTGATTTAAACAATTTATTAAATCTACTTTTGATTTACATTAGCTATCGGAATTTCTATCAGGTATGACCCTTCAGCAGCTTCGCTACCTACTTGCTCTCGACGAGCACCGGCACTTCGGGAAAGCTGCCCGATCCTGCTTTGTGGCCCAACCCACCCTGACCTTGCAGGTAAAAAAGCTGGAGGACGAGCTGGGAGTCGTCGTGTTCGACCGGAGCGCTAACCCCATCCAACCTACGCTCGTTGGTTCCCGTATCGTTGCCCACGCCAGGCTGGTGCTCGAAGAAGTCAGCAATTTGGAGACGGTGGTCGCCAGTCACAGCGATAGTATGGATGGCACGTTCTCCATCGGCGTTATCCCCACGCTTTCTCCCTACCTGCTACCCCGTTTCATCCAGGCCTTCTCCACGCAATTTCCGGATACCCAGCTCCGCTTTCGGGAAATGCGCTCCGAGGTGATCATAGAGGAACTTCGCCGCGGTGACCTCGACATAGGTCTCCTGGTGACTCCCCTCGAGGAGCGGCAACTGCGCGAAATCCCCCTCTTCTACGAGCCTTTCCTGATCTACGCCTCCGCCGGTGAGGCTATCCTGGATAAATCTCCCCTGCGCCCCGATCACGTCAACCGGAAGGACCTCTGGATCCTGCAGGAGGGGCACTGCTTTCGCAACCAGGTGCTTAATCTTTGCGAAAAGAGCCCAATTCCGCCTACCGGCAATTTTCACTTCGAGGCCGGTACCGTTGAAACGCTCAAGAACCTGGTCCGCCAGAATATCGGCTACACGATAATTCCAGAGTTATCGGTCAATCCGCAGACCGATGCCGCCTATACACGTCGCTTTGCTAACCCCCAGCCGAGCCGGGAGGTTAGCCTGGTCGTGAATCGAAACATGAGTAGGGAGACACTACTGAAGGAGCTACGAAAAGCCATACTTTCCGTGGTTCCGAATGACTTTCGCAAAAACGAACGGTACCGAACCGTTCCCTGGCGGAATTAAACGGGGGTGCTAATTCTTCTCTTAACGGGCAATTTTCCCTTTTGCGTGAGCGATTATTTGGTATAGCCACTTGCTCATGATCAACCAAAACTTGATAGCGCCATCGGCGCAGGCCATCATCCCCACCGGAAATCGTTTCGTCATGCGGGGCGTCCACCTGCTGCGTGCCTATTCGCACGCCGACCGCCAGAGCGTACGCCGTCTCGCCCGCGAATATTTGCAGGCCGCGGAACTCCACCGGAACAGCCCCAATTACGGCAACGCCATCCACCAGGCCAATACGGTCCTGGGACTGCTTGAATTAGAAAACGGTAATATTCCACAGGCCGAGCAGCACCTGGTCGCATCGGCCAGGACGCCCGGATCTCCCCAGCTCTCGGGTATGGGACCGAACATGATGCTGGCGAAGCTTCTTCTCGAGCATGGCCGGATCAAGCCCGTGCTGGAGTACCTGACGTACTGCGGTAAACTGTGGAAACTCAGCCTAGGCCGACTCTGGAAATGGAAGTTCGAAATTCGCCGGGGACGGACCCCGAATTTCGGTGCGAACCTGACCTATCTTCTTGACCCCAAATCTTTCGGGTAATTCGCTGTTTTTACAGTTTTACCCCACAAAAAGACGAGCTTTTCCATATTTACAGGATATTTTTGCGACTGCACAATCACAAACGTGATTGAGCTGTTGTACTGTTAGTTGATTATGCCACCTAAGCCTGTATTATGGAAACTGAATTTGTTCAGCTCGGCCGCCGCCTGTTGAGAGCCTACGCGAAACGCGACTACTACACCGTAAGCTCGATGGCCCTGATTTACCTGGACGAAGCCGAGAACAACCGCGACAGTTGGAACTACGGTAATGCTATCCATCAGGCTAATACACTGCTCGGTCTGGTAGAACTACAGAACGGTCGCATCGACCGGGCTACCGATTACCTTCTCTCCTCCGCCCAGACCCCCGGTTCACCCCAGCTCACGACGTTTGGTCCCAATATGTTACTCGCCGATCGCCTGCTGGCACTAGGTCAACGCAGAGCGGTTGTCAAGTACCTCAAGCAATGCCGCCGGCTGTGGCGCCTCAGTTTTGGCACCCTGCTCAAGTGGCGGTGGCAAATCCTGCGCGGTTACACCCCCAATTTTGGCGCGAATCTCTCCTATCTAACGGACTACAAGTCGTTCTAACCCACTTGGGTATCAGCTGCCCACCCGGCACCGGTAAACCACAAATTTTTCGTTTTCCGCGGTCACCTCGACCTCTTTGTACCACTTCACCAAGTGTGTAGCGTAATTCAGATGGCGGTTGGCAACGATGACCAGCAAGCCCTCCGGCCGTAGTTTCTGCTTCGCCTCCCGGAAGAGGCCAAGGCTAACCTCCATATTATGCTCGTAACCAAAGTGAAAGGGGGGATTGGTAACGATCAGATCCTGACTGCCATCGGCCAGATCGGCCAGCGTGTGCGCGTAGATCAAATCAGCCCGCTTCTGATCGAGATTGATACGCGCACTTGCTACCGCGAGAATTGAATCGTCCGTAGCCACCAGACGGCTATCGGGATATCGGACGAGTAGTTGATCTCCGATGATTCCGCTTCCGCACGCCAGGTCGCAGATAGTGGATGGAGAAGCCATCTGTGGCCAGTTGTCCAGCAAAAATACCGTAGCCACATCCACGCGATTGGCCGAGAAGACTCCGGGAAGCTGGCGGTACGCTTTACCTGCGTATTCGACCGGTCTGTTTTCCTCCTGCGCTCCGTCGCCCACTTTGATTTTCTCCAGTACCAGTAGTCGAGCTTTCTTACGGGCTTTGGTTTGACTGACTTGCTCAGCGTATCGTTTCGCAATTTCCAAAAGGCGAGGCGAAAAGTGCCTGGTCATGAAGCCGGCCGCGACCTGCGTATCGGAGGTTGCATGGCGGGCAATATGGCGCAGGTAATACTCGAAAAGGTCCAGGGATTTGGGGATCCGGACCAACGCCAGATCAAAGGATTTCGAAATCTGATCCAGAACGGTTGAGGAAGGCACGACCTTACTCCCGGCATTACGGCGCAGCGCTTCCTCCTGGCTGTGGAAGGTGCTCAGGAAGTGGGCTCGCCCCGACACGCTCAGGGTCACGGCACCGAAGCGGTCGTGGCACACCGCCGTTTTGGTGTCCGGACGGCTTCGTTCATTAGCCCAGTCGATCAGCAGGTGATCGGCGGCACTGAACAGCGTGAGGCTTCGGTCGGAAGTGGGTGGGTACCGGTGCATGTCGCTCATCTGCTTCATTCCCTGGACCCCGAAGCCGAACGGGAGGCATCACCGTAGGACGCCACCACGGTTTGCCAGGCGCTGGTTGTGGTAATTTCAATGACGGCCCGGTCGAGCGGTTCGTACAGCGGACTGTCTTCCCGCACGGCGAAGGCGTAGGCCTCCGGGCGGGCATCCGTCTGTTGGATATACGTCCGCAAGGCCGGATACACGCGCGATAGGTGGTGCAGGGTAGTAGCGTCGTGGACGAATACGGCTATCTCGTCCCGGTCCATAGCCAGCAGTCCTTCTTTGGCCGTTTTGAAGGTGTTCACCTCCTGGCCGCGGGACTGCAGGTAAGTCGAGGCGGGGGCGTCCTGGACAACCCCGACGACTTTGTCCTGTAAATCGCGCGGAAATTCCACCACACTGGAGGCATTGGTTGCCCCAATAATGGCCGCCGTCAAACTGGAGGTCACCGCCAGGGCAACCAGCATCCATAGCATAGCAA
>JBASAV010000398.1:0-2322 GCA_049650785.1 Lewinella sp.
CTTCAGGGCATGGAACGTAACGATCGGCTGGCCGGGTCCTTCTTCCAGCGTAGCGTACCAGGTCCGTGGCGTACCGTCATTGGCAGGCATGCCCAGGGCACCGGTATTGATCCACAGTTTGCCATCCCGACCGTCGGCGAAAGGCAGCCCACTGTGTCCCGCCACGATGATATCCGCCCCACTCTCGTCAAAACTACGTTGCTTCGTTTCCCAGGGTGTCGACTTCCAGATGAATTCGGATTCGTGGTCGACCGACCCGTGCAGGACCCGTACCCGTCTTCCGCCGAATTCGAAGTCCAGCATTCCGGGAAGAGTGTGCATGAAAGCCATCCCGCGGTCGGCCGTTTCTTGGCGGGCGTAAGCGTACCAGAGCCGGGCAAACATATCACAACGGCTGCCGTCGCTGAAGTTGCATCCGCAATCGTCGACCCCACTGCGCAGATTAATTTCCACGTTACCGGCGATGGCGTGGCACCCCCAGTCCTGGAGCAGGTTCAGGGATCTCTCGGGGTCGGCGCAGTATCCCGGCGTATCACCCGTACAAATCACTTGACTGGGGGCAAATCCAAGCTCATCAGCCTTCTTTCGGAGGGCCTGTAGTGCCTCCAGATTCGAGTATACTCCTCCGAAGAGTAGCAGCGGCCCGGTGAGCGTTCCCAGCGATTGGATGGAGTCGGTTGGCATGAATTACCAATACAAGCAGGGATAGCAAATGGTTCCTGTCCCAGCTTTACGGAATATCATAAGAATGGGGCGGTTTACCAAGGTTGGAACGGGACCGATAGCAATTTGCGACAAATTGCGAGCAATTAATTCTGATAGCAGAAATGAGTCTGTCATCGAGGGCTCTGCCCTGATATCAGTAGTGGACTACTTGTGCCCTCTAACCAAGAGCACGGTCCTATTGGAACGAATTGCAAACAAAAATTCTGTGCCGGAACATACAGACCATGCTGTTCACGCCATACTATCCGAATGGGTAAAGGCGATTCCACACCCACTGTTGATCTGGGGAGATGGAGGTTCCGTCATATTCGAAAATAAACTATGGAACAACCTCTTCGAAACGTATGTAGAATCAAAGCCCTCTTTTAACAAGCATAACAAGCGCCTGCACCTCCCCCTGGAATCGGGTGAATTCGTGCTGTCCTACGAGGACCTACTGGTGGGAGACTATTTCGTGAAGTCGCTACGCCTGCGCGGCCCCCAAGCGGTCAACCTGGAAGTCGTGAAAGTAGAAGTAGCCGGAGAGCCCTACTTCTGCTGCATGCTGATTCCGAGCCACCACGAACTTGGCCTGCGTTTTGGTGGCCTGCTGGATTCGATCCATTCGTGGATTCTGGAAATCGCGGGCGATGGCAGGATTATTTACGCTAACGCCCCGGTGTACCAGGGGCTGGGGTTCACGGACGGAACCGACGCGCCCGCGCAACTCGATCACATGGAGGAGAACCTGACCAGTGATATTCTACAAACGCGGATACTTCAGGTCGATGCCAAACAAAGTCTTGAGTACGAAGCCCATTACCGCCGCTCCGACGGGGAACTAGTTCCGAGTAAGGTCACCATGGTTTCCCGCAAACTCCCCGACGGAAACAAAAACTACTTACTATCCGTCCAGCAAGCCATCAGGAAGGAAGAGGGGTTGTTCGGCTCCAGTTCACCGGATGGCGTAGCAAACGACGGTACCGACGGGAGCGCCAGTCTGGAGGAATTTTCCTACCTGGTGCCGGCTGTCTTTGACGGCCAACAGTCCGACAACCTGCTTCGCCAGATCGAGCAGGTAGCCCCGACCGACGTGCCCGTACTTATTACCGGAGAGGCCGGAACGGGGAAAAAGCTGATCGGCAAATTGCTGCACCGGATGAGCCAGCGGTCAGAGAAACCTTTTGTCCAGGTTCGTTGCGACTCCCTGCCGACGGAAATGCTCGAAAACGAATTGTTCGGCTACGAGGGCAGTGTCTTCACCGGAACTTTTAAGGACCGTATCGGGCGGGTGGAAGCAGCACAGGGAGGCACGCTGTTACTATACGAAATAGGCCACCTTACGCTTCCACTCCAACGCCGCATCATGAAGATGCTGCAGGAAGGTATCTACCAGGACATGTACGCCAAAGATCGTCCCATTGATATCCGACTCATTGCCACCAGCACCCAGGATCTAAGCGAATTGGTCGAGAATGGAAAATTTCGTGACGATCTGTGCGAACTATTGATGGGCTTTCCGATCACCAGCCGTTCACTGCGGGAACGGCGCCAGGACATTCCGACGATGGTGCGCCACTTCATCAAATACTACAACCGCAAGTACCAGCGCAAAGT
>JBASAV010000399.1:0-10135 GCA_049650785.1 Lewinella sp.
GATAATTACTATCTGAATAACGCGATGCGTGACTTCGATGCCTACCTGAAGTCAGTGACCACTCCCGCATCGGATGCCGTCATCGAGTTTTCACCCATGAAGGGGCATTGTTCCGATTATACGCACCGGAAGGTGCTGGAACGTATCGGGGCGCGTTAATGGCTGATCGCCCTAGCGGATCACCTCGAATCGCTTGCCGGTCTGCCCCTCGAATTGCAGGACGTACAGACCGTTCGGCAGGTCCCCGGGTAGCTCAATGCGTGCCTGCTTGGGCCCCGCCGGCAGCGTGCCCGAAAGCATGAGGCGGCCCGCTACATCTACGATCCGGTACCGGCTGGATTTCGGTAGCTGACCGGTCAGGTTGAGGGTGTGGACCGTAGGATTGGGGTGAATAGTGAACGCCGCCGCCGCGGGCCGTGCCTGCGTACCCACGGTTTCGGTGCCGAAGGTTAGATTAACCTGGGTATCCGTGTACTCGACCTGCCAATCGTCGGAGGGTAGGGTAGAGGATCCGAGGAATTTTCCGGTTACCCCGCCGGCGTTGATCAGGGGTAGAATCACGATTCCCGACGGTGTATAGGTCGGTAAGGTACTAGCTTGCAGTTCTCCGTCTAGGGTCGCCTGTCCCCCTACATTGATTTGCCCGTGCCCGATGCCCGCTTCCTCCCCACTCACGGGAAATTCCATGGTTCCGGCGAATTGGGCGTCCCCCGTTACCTCCGCCAGTCCGGTAATTTCGAGGCTGCCCCCCACATCTACCCGAAGATCGGCATCCACATAAAGGGTTGTTTCCGGCGAGGCCGCGTCTCCAACGAAGAGCGTAGCGTCGGAAGCCACGGTCAGTTGTCCGCATAGCCCTATCGGAAGCAGGCAGGTAGTGAGTAGGGTGGGGAGGGAGGCTCGCATAGTGTCTGGACTAGGTTAGGTTGACAAAGTGATCGCCGCTTTATATCGGCAGACGCCACTGCGTTACACGCTCCGTTTCGATCAATCCTCCAATGCCGCATATACCCGCCGCATAAATTCGCCGATCTCGCTCGGCTCCAGCCACCGGGTCACCACCACCAGATCGAGTTCTTCGTCGATCACGATGAAATTACCGCCGAAGCCCGCCGCGTAGTAGACCCGGTCGGGCACGTCCTCCCAGGCGCGGTCGCCGGCGTTGAGCCACCACATGTAACCGTAGCTGGCGTTGGCCGCGGCGGGTGTGCGGATCATGTCGGCCCACCGTTCGGAGATCAGTTGTTTCCCGTTCCAGTTGCCGCGTCGGGCGAAGAGCAGGCCTAACCGGGCGTGATCCTCCGTGTTGATGAAGAGCCCGCCGCCGTGGTGGCCGCCGCCGCTTACCGACTGCATACGCAGGCCGTCCAGCTCCACCCAGCTGTCGTCGTAGCCATGCCACCGCCAGGTCGTGCTGGCACCGATGGGATCCATGATCCGCTCCTTCAGCACCCCGGGCAAGGGCCGGCGCCATAATTGGAGCAGGGAGTAGGCCAGCACGTTGACGCGTACGTCGTTATACTTGAAGTGCGTGCCGGGCACGTGCCGTTCGCGGTTCTTCCAGCTGTCGTAGGTACCGTCGGCATCGGGTCGGTCGGTCCAGTCTTCCAGGCCGAAGAGCGTTCCGGACCAGTCGGAGGTCTGTTGCAGAAGATGTTCCCAGGTGATCTGTCCGTTGTGCTCGCCGTCAAAGGTGCCATCCCAAACATAGTCGCCGACCGGGTCGTCCACCGATCGGATGAGCCCGTCATCCAGCGCCAGACCGGCGGTGGTGGACAGGTAACTCTTGGTGACACTGAAGGTCATGTCCACCCGGTTGGTATACCCCCAGCTGGTGACGAGGTAGCCGTCCTTAATGATCATGCCGGCGGGTTCGCCGCGCTCCTTGGTAGGGCCACGCAGGGTGTGGCCGGGCTCGCGGCTGAAGCCTTCTAAAATGGCGAGGCGCAGGTCGCGCTGTCCGCTGTACTCGTTGTTCAGGGCGAACTGGACCACGCTATCCAACCCTGCGTCGGTGAAGCCGCTTTCCGTGGCGGTTCGTTGCTCCCATTTGGTGGGGGAGGGGAAGTATTGCGCCGGAGCGCGGGAGAAAAGAAAAACCAGGAACAGGGTAAGGGACATCGTTCTCATCCCCCAAAGGTAAGTCCGGGCAATGATCACCGGGAGGGCGTAACAGCCTGCCAACTCAAGACATAGATGGCTAAACACTCAAGCATGCCACTTACCCAAGACACGATTGCCAGCCTGAATTTTGGCAGTATCCAACTCGCCGGAGACAACTTCCGCGGCCTCATCGATGCCTCCCCGGCGGAGGCCGTAGCGCTGGCCACCAACCTTTCCGAAACCCGCGCTTACCGCCTCACCCGCGGCATTTTACAGACCGTTCCCGATCGGGAGACCTACGTGGCCGAAGCGGGTGGCCTCGTCGGCTGGGCGGCTAGCGGCACCAGCAGCGATCGGCAGCTAGTTGCCCGCGCCCTGCGCAACGACGGCGGCAAAGCCGGGAGCATCTTCCTGGTCCACCAGATATCCGGAATGACCCGGCAGCAGGCGCGCCCCTTTATGCAGGACTACCTCAGCAGTGGGGGTGATATGGCTGCCGTAGCCGAATGGATGGCCGCCGCGGGTCGCGTTTTGCGCAAACATCGTGTCAAAACGCCCGGCACGGCCAATATCGCCGTCGATGCGGTGGAGGACGTCGCCGACTGGGTGGTCGATACCCTGGAAGATGGGGTCGATACGATCGTGGAATCCGTTACCAGCGTGGTGGACGCCATCGTCAGTGCCGGCCGGTCACTCGTGGAGTTCATCGGGGAGGTGGTATCGTGGAGCGTAGAGGCCGTCGGCAATTTGGTGGAAGCCCTGCTCGAGGCCGGGGAATCCCTTTTTGACATCCTCGAGGCCGCGGTTGACTTTGGCGTGGGGGCGGTCACCAAGTTCGTTCGGGCCATGGTCGACATTGGCAAGACGATCGGGGAGGTCATGGTGGAGGGACTGAAATTCGTCGGTAATGTCGTCACCGACGTGGTAGACGGACTGCTGAAGGCCGGTAAGGCTTTGGTCGATGTCGTCGCCTGGGCTGCCGGACAGGTGGCGGACATTACCCGGCGGGTCGTTCAGGCACTCGTAGACATCGGTCGGTCGGTGGCGCAAATTCTCCGCACGGTCATTAACGCCGCGGCGGACATTATCCGCGCGACGGTAGAGGCCATGCTGGCTATCGGACGGACGGTGGGCGAACTGTTGGTAACGGCGATCACCGAACCGGGTAACTTTTTTCGGGCCGTGGTGGAGGCACTGGACGACATCGGTACAACACTCAACCAATTCTTCGATTCGGTGGCCGGCACGGTCGCCGATGCTGCCCGCCGGGTAGCCCGCACGCTAACCGATATTGGGCACAGCCTGCTGGATCTGGCGGAATGGGCCGTTCAGCGGGGCGGCGAAATCCTGAAGGATGTGCTGCGGGGAGTTATTGAAGCCGGTAAAACGGCCGTAGATATTTTCTCGTCCATCGCGGCAAAGGCCGTGGGATTCGTCGCGGACGTGATTCAGGCCATGACCGATATCGGCCGAACATTAGTTGATCTGGTGCACGACATAGTTAGTATCGGAATAGATTTTACCCGCCGTTTCGTGGCAGCCATGAAGCGCCTGGCCGATGGCCTCGTCCGCTTTGCCAACGAGGTAGCCCGCCTGAGCTACCGGGCGGCCGCATCACTGGTGGGCGCGATGATCGATGCCGGGCTGGCCGTGGCCGAAATTTTAGCCACCGCGGTGGCAGGCACCTACTGGATGTTCCGCCGGATGGTCAACGGCATTATCAGTCGAACCGGCCGGTTCGGAGAGATTTTGGATTGGGTGCTTACCCAGGCCGAGGACTCCGTGTCCGAGCTCTGGGAAGATGCCCTTCAGGCCGCTCGGTTCGCCGGACAGGAAATTAAAGATGCCGTCGCCTGGGCCGTCGCCCGCGGAGACGAAGCCCTGGATGCCGTGCTCAATGGTTGGGAAACGATGGGCGAAAACCTGGTTGACTTTTACGAGGAAGCCGCTCGGCTGGCGCAGGCCGGGGTGGACTTTGTATTCGAGCGAATCGGACAGGCGACCATCCATCTGGAAAATTCGGTCGTCTACGTGCTGAAGTACCTGGAAAAGGACTTTCTGCCCGGCATGGCCGACTTCATCAAGGGGGCGCTGGATGCGGGCTACGAAGTAGCCGAACTGGTTGTCGATTTCGCCACGCTCACCGCCGAGGCCGCCATTCGCGGCTTCCGCGTCCTGCTGGACCTGGGGCACACCCTGACCGACTTACTGATTGCCGGTATGCAGAACCCGGATGAGCTACTCGCTAATCTGCTCACCGCGGCCGAAGAGGCGGGGAATAGCTTGCGGGACATTTACCAGGTAGTCATTGTAGATACGGCCGGCGAGTACGAAGCGGCCGTGACCCAGACACTGCGCGACCTCGAAAAGCCCGTTCGGGATATGCTCAACGCCGCCCTCGAGGTAGGCTTCGGGGCCGTGGACACCGTGCTCGCTACCCTGCTGAGTGGTCTGGCCAGCTACCGGAAAATGAGACCCCAGGAAATCGCCACGGCCCGGCTCGTTTACGGCGACACCTTCGACTACAGCCGGATCCGCTTCAGTCAGGAGAGTCTGAGCAACGACATCATCTTCGGTATTCAGGGATTGTTTGAAGATGAGGACCGCGCCTTCGTGACCAATACGCTGGTGAACTTCGATGTCAACGATGGGGACATCGATATGCCCACCATGATCCACGAACTCTGCCACGTCTGGCAGTTCCAGGAAACCGGCCCCTTTTACATGGCCGAAGCCGTACACGCACAGGAATGGGGCGCCGGCTACGAATACGACCTGAATGGGAACGGCGGAGCGGATGACTTGCAGCAAGCTTTCCTCGACCACCCGGGGCTGAGTAACGAGGAGGTCTTCGAGGTATTCAACCGCGAACAGCAGGCAGATATCATCAAGCACTATTACGAGCGGCGGTTCGAGAGCAACCCAAGTGAGGACGTTGCTGCCTGGGAACCGTTCCGGCAAGTTGTCCACTCATGATCGACTGGCTCACGTATTACGCGGAAGCGGAGGAGGGCAGGGAAAGCCAGCGTGCCGTAGCAATGCCCGTTTACCAGGACCGACCGACCCGGGTCGTGCTGGCTATGTGGAAGGAAACTTACCTGCGGCGGGCGGCGGATCTCTGCGCTGCGCTTACCCATGCGTACGGGGCGGCAGGGGTAAGGAACTGGTCGGCCGATCGGGTAGGACGGAACGATCTGGTCCGCCGACTGGCCGGCGGTCCCATTCCCCTTGCCTTTTACCTGGGGCATGGCCGGCCCCGCGGCTGGTCGGGCTACCGCGGATTAAGGTACCGTCACCTGGCTGCCGTGCCCGGTGGAACCGTTCCCGGTATAGGGGCGCTCATCTCCTTGTCGTGCAGTACCCTCGATTTTGGCAAGCAATTGATCGATGGTGGCCGGGCGGGAGCCTTTTTGGGAGCAGCGGTTCCCCTGCCGATTCCCGGGCTACTGCGCCTCCTCGCTGAATTTGGAGCGGTATACCGCGATGATGGACCACCACCCGCAACCATGGCTGAACTGATGGACCAAATGGACCGGAGAGTAAGCGGCAGCACTCATCCGGGCCTGGCCGAGCTTTGGGGACAGTTTGACTTACTGGGCAATCCCGACCAGCTTATATAAAACGCTATACCGACTCTTTGCCTCGCTTCGCTGCCCGATCTTCCAAATTCTTATTAGGCTGCGACGGCACTGATCTCGGTCGATCGGAATCTTCCGAATACGTGAAGAAACCTGGCCGGGACGGGTTTTAAAGTTAGCTGCAGGTTAAGCTGGGTCGCCAAAGGGAGCAGGTTTATGTGGTGTCGGGTGAGTGACCAGACCACGGTGGGGTATTGAGTGGGGCTGACAGGCTTCCGTTTTCCACCGGGGGACAGCCTAGAAAAGGGAAAGAATTGTGGCTTTTCCACAAAGAAACCCGCGTAGTGCACAATAAATCAGCCTTTTGCACACCGACGGTGTGGAAAATAGCTACGTTTTCCACAGTGTGCAAAAGGTTATCAACAATGTGGAGAAAAGTATTAAAACTGTTAATTACCTGATTTACATAGAGTTAACAAAAGTTATCCACACGATGTGGATAAATAGGCTTTTTTATCCCTCAACAGTGGGCCTATCTTAGCACTTATACGAGGGAAACCAACAAATTGGTTGGACACCCTTGCACGCTCCGGCTTGCTGATACCACTTAGGCTGAGGCGGCGTCCTGCTAGAAGGGGTGCCGCCTTAGTTACCTGACAACACAAAACTTACGGGTTATTCCGGCCCTTCCCCCATTCCAGACCGGATGGCGGAACGGTCAGACCTGTGCCATACCATATCCATTGCAGTGCATTAGCTGCCATCAAAACCTAGTTCCTTATGAATGCCAAGCTTGAACCGATCCTCGTTGAAAATCCCAACCGCTTCGTTCTGTTTCCGATCCAGCACGACGATATCTGGCGCTACTACAAAGACAAAGAGGCCTGCTTCTGGACCGCCGAGGAAATCGACCTGAGTGCCGACCTCACCGACTGGAACAATAAGCTCAACGACAACGAGCGCTACTTCATCACGCACGTACTCGCCTTCTTCGCCGCCAGCGACGGGATCGTCAATGAGAACCTCGCCGAGAACTTCGTGGCCGAAGTACAGTACACGGAAGCCAAGTTCTTCTACGGCTTCCAGATCATGATGGAGAATATCCACTCCGAGACCTACAGCCTGCTGATCGACACCTACATCAGCGACGTCGCCGAGAAGGACCACCTCTTCAACGCCATCGAAACGATGCCCTGCGTACAGAAGAAGGCCGAATGGGCCCTGCGCTGGATCGACAACGGCAGCTTCGCCGAGCGGATCGTGGCCTTCGCCGCCGTGGAAGGGATCTTCTTCAGTGGCTCGTTCTGCTCCATCTTCTGGCTCAAGAAGCGGGGCCTCATGCCCGGCCTCACCTTCTCTAACGAGCTCATCAGCCGGGACGAGGGTATGCACTGCGACTTTGCCTGTCTGCTCTACAACGACCACATTCAGCACAAGCTGGCCCCCGGCATGGTGACCAAGATCATCAAGGACGCCGTGGAGATCGAAAAGGAATTCGTCAGCGATTCGCTGCCCGTCAATCTCATCGGCATGAACGCCGACATGATGTGCCAGTACATCGAATTCGTCGCCGATCGCCTGCTGGTCGAGCTCGGCGAAGAGAAGGTCTGGAAGGTTGAAAATCCCTTCCCCTGGATGGATATGATCAACCTGCAGGGCAAGACCAACTTCTTCGAGAAGCGGGTTGGGGAGTACCAGAAGGCGGGGGTTACCTCGGATCGGGAAAAGCAGTCTTTCTCGCTTGACGAAGATTTTTAGATAAGCGATTGCTGATTCGTGATTGGCGAGGGTTGATTTGCTGCCGCACTTACCGCTCGGGCAGCTGCGCCAGCCCACTCGCTATTCAATACAATCTAGATCCCATCTGCTCGGGGCTGAGTCGAGCGGACCATTTGTAAACCACAAAATTCTTGAACAATGGCTAAAACTGCCAAAGGGAAGAAGATAGTCTCGGTTCCGGGTTACATAAAAAAGAACGGAACAAGGGTCCCGCCGCACAAGCGGTCAACTCCCAACTAATCTTCAAAACTGAGTGAAGGGGGGGACGTGTCTCCGTGGAAAGGTACGCGTCCCCTCTCCCTCAACTCGGCACCAATGTACACATCAATATTTATAATTCCTGGTTTCTGCAATGTTGATTAACACTATTACTTTATCAACACCATGTGGAAAACGGGTATGCGCGTGAGCAAATTCGCGCTGCTTGATGTGAATAACCGGTGCCGGGTTGTTAAAAACAATTTTACAACTTTTAACAATCCAATTATTATGAGATTCTTATTTTTTCTACTCTTTAGCTTTACTTCATTCACTTCCGTTTTTTGCCAACTGGGAGTTGACAATACTGCACCATATGTAGGTGATCTGCGGGTTAACGGAAAACAAGCAGGTTCTGCCACCTTACTTCAGTACAAAGGTGATTTATACTTGGTCACTGCAAAGCATGTGCTAGAAAACAATTATCAAGGACTGATAAACTATACCTTTTACCAGACAGGAAAACCATCTGATGCACCCCAATCTATTACCGTTAGATTGAAAAGCAATGATAAAGATCAATACATCTTTTTTTCAGAGAGCCATGATTTAGCTATTATCCATATTGGGTTCCAAGGAGAGGAGCTTGAAAACGGAGGGTATAGTTTTAATAATTACTCCAATGTTCGAATGGATATTGATGGAAATATGTCAGGATTCTTGGAAAACCAAATATGGCCATATCAGAAATTGGTATTAGGACTTGATGCATATACTATTGGTTACCCCAGTGAGCTGGAAAGATCAAACGATACTAAAATTACTATGTCAAAAGGTATCGTTTCTGGATTTTACCCAAATGCATTAATCAAATGTCAATTGCCAGTATTCGGAGGCAACAGTGGTGGTCCGCTATTCATCTACTCAGCTTATTCCCCTTCTGAATTTGGACAAGGTACCATTAAGATAGGGGGCGCTATGCAAGCATACCTAGCAGGCATAATAGTAGAATTTGTTCCATACATCGATGGTAGTATTTCTGCAAGGGGCACCGGATTCCAAACAGTGTCTAATAGTGGCTATGCAAAAGTCGAACCGATAGATCGGGTAACTAACTTAATCGAAACTACCGTCATTTCTAAACGACGATAAAACTCTAACGCTTATGCAAGTAATCAAACGATCCGGACGCCGCGAAGACGTCTCCTTCGATAAAATCACCGCCCGCATAAAAAAGCTATGCTACGGCCTCGACGAAAACTTCGTCGATCACATCACCGTAAGCAAGAAGGTGATCCAGGGCCTGTACGACGGCGTCACCACCGTAGAGCTGGATAACCTGGCCGCGGAGACCGCCGCCTCGATGAGCACCGTCCACCCGGACTACGCCCAGCTGGCCGCCCGTATTGCCATCTCCAACCTGCACAAGGAGACCGACAAGTCCTTCAGTGCCACCATGGAGGGGCTCTACAACTACGTCGACCCAAAGACCGGCGAAGCCGCCGGACTGATTGGTGACGATACCATGAAGGTCATCGAGGACAACCGGGCCCAGCTCGACGCCGCCATCATCTACGACCGCGATTTCGAGTTCGATTACTTCGGCTACAAAACGTTGGAACGCAGCTACCTCATGCGCCGCGACGGGGCGGTGGTCGAGCGTCCGCAGCACATGCTCATGCGCGTGGCTGTCGGTATCCATCAGGAGGATATCGAAAGCGCTATCCAGACCTACCAGCTGATGAGCGAGAAGTGGTTCATCCACGCTACGCCCACGCTGTTCAACTCGGGTACGCCCAAGCCGCAGATGAGCTCCTGCTTCCTGCTGAGCATGACGGACGATAGCATCGAGGGCATCTTCGAGACCCTGCGCCGCTGCGCCCGCATCAGCCAGAGCGCCGGCGGTATCGGACTGAGCATCCACAATATCCGCGCTACCGGTAGCTACATCAAGGGCACCGGCGGAACCTCCAATGGGATCGTGCCGATGCTGAAGGTCTTTAACGATACGGCCCGCTACGTCGATCAGGGCGGTGGAAAGCGCAAAGGTGCCTTCGCCGTCTACATGGAGCCCTGGCACGCCGATATCTTCGACTTCCTCGACCTGAAGAAGAACCACGGTAAGGAAGAGATGCGCGCCCGCGACCTGTTCTACGCCATGTGGGTCAATGACCTGTTCATGCAGCGCGTCAAGGAAGACGGTGAGTGGAGCCTCTTCGATCCCAGTGAGGCCCCCGGTCTGTACGACGCCCACAGTGGTGAGTTCGAGGCACTTTACCACCAGTACGAGCAGGAAGGTCGCGCCCGCCGCGTCGTGAAGGCGCAGGAACTTTGGTTCGCCATCCTCGATAGCCAGATCGAAACCGGTACGCCCTATATCCTCTATAAGGATGCCGCCAACCGCAAGAGCAACCAGCAGAACCTCGGCACCATCCGCAGTTCCAACCTCTGCACCGAGATCATGGAGTACACCAGCC
>JBASAV010000400.1:0-8941 GCA_049650785.1 Lewinella sp.
ACCATATTCTACCCACCGGTTCGGAGGTGCCGGCGGGCGTTGATATTAACCCCGACCCCGAGCGCAACATCACCGAGGCGCTGAATCGGAACCCTGCCGCGGTAATTATCAATATGCCGTCTAATGACGCGGCCAACGGTATTTCGGCGGAAGACCAGCTCGCTAATTTTGCTACGATTGTGCAGCTTGCGCGCGATAGTGGGGTAGCCATCTGGGTGGCTACTACCCAACCTCGTAACTTCGGTGATGCAGCTAGCATCGATGTGCAAAGGGAGGTCCGTGATTCCATCCTTTCCGTTTACGGAGATCGATCGATCGACTTCTGGACGGGGTTAGCTACGAGCGCTGGAACGATCGAGCCTTTAGTGGATTCGGGCGATGGGGTGCACGTTAATAATATAGGCCACGATACGCTCTATCGCCGGGTAGTAGGTACCCGTATGCACAGCTTCGTGAAGCAGACGCGCAAAGCATTTGCCGATGCCTCGCTCCCGGTCGAGCTGCTACGTTTTATAGCCGGTCGCTTACCGGGTGCCGGTACTATCCTCCGCTGGGAGGTAAGCCGGGAGTAAGACCTTGAATACTACGCAGTCGAGCGTCGTGACGCCACCAACATCCAATGGGAGGTACTCGCTATTCAAGCACCACACCATATTCCACGTGGCAATTCGACCTATTCGGTAAAGGATATTCAGCCAAATAGAGGTCCGGTTTACTACCGCCTGCGTATGGTAGACTACGACGGCACCGTTCGGTTTTCCAACGTCGTATCCGCACATGGTAGCGGGGAAGATTCCCCGGGCGGGCGGGTTTACCCCAATCCCACTTACGGCGACGTGACATTTGAACTCCCGCCATCCCTCCGAGGAGAATGGTTATCTCTTTATGACCTTCAGGGTCGCTGCATAGAGACGGTTCATTTACCTGCCACACCGACGGTGGATGTAAATATGAGTGATTACCCCGCTGGCGTATACACTGCCATCTTGGGCGATATAACCTACCGAGTGATTAAAAAATAGGGTAGCCTTACCAGCCGGACGGCTCCGTAGCCACCTCACTGACGGGCACCGTCACACTGGGCACTTCCTCAAACTGAATTTCCTCAACCACCTCCACGGGAGGAATGAAGGCGGAGCAGTAAAGCGATTCGCGGATTTCACGCGGCACCTCGGGAAACTCATCTCCCAACTGCGCGGCGACCGCCGTATCCGAAGCTACCTTATCCAGGAAATAGGCCCAAATGGGCAGGGCGGAGTGGGAACCGTTACCCATTTGTCCGCTCCGAAAACGGACACCGGTATTTTCACCGCCTACCCAGGCGCCACCCGTCAACTTAGGCGTGCTGCCCAGGTACCAGCCGTCGGCCATGTTCTGCGTGGTTCCGGTCTTGCCGATGCTGGCGCGCGTTACGCCGTACTGCCACCGGAGTCGGCTGGCCGTTCCCCGTTCGACAACGTACCGAAGCATGGTTTGCATTTCCAGCGCGCGTTCGTGTTCCAGGATTTCTTTGGGTTGACTTTGGTGTTCGTAGATGACCTGTCCGTCGCCATCCACGATGCGGCTGACATAGTAGGGCTCCAAAAAATGGCCCTCGTTGGCGAAGGTCCCGAAGGCAGCCGTCATCTCATAGAGGCTACCCTGCGCCGTTCCGAGCGCGATACTGGGAATGGGTCGAATCTCACCCGTCAACCCGACCTCACGAGCCAGTTCGACGACGGGTTCCGGACCGGTTTCCATAATCATCCGGACGGCCGCGACATTGGAGGATTGGGCGAGGGCCCCGTGCATGGAGTAGGTGCCGCCGTGTACCCAGTCGGAGTTGTGAGGTGTCCACGGACCGTCCTCGTCAGCATACGTGCGTAGGGAATTACTCAACCGGTGGCAGGGATCGTAGCCTTCGCGCAACGCGGTGGCGTAGACGAAGGGCTTGAATGTCGAGCCGGTTTGCCGACGACTGAGAACGTGATCGTAATGGCTGAATTCGAAGTCGCTACCGCCTACCCAGGCACGTACGGCGCCGGTCGTATGATCGATAACCAGAAATCCGGAACGGAGGAAGGCCAGCGAATGCTTCACACTGTCCAGTGGGGTGAATTCCCCAACGAGCGGTTCGGCGTTCGGGACAGGCAGTTCCATTGGGAGCGGTTCGTCGAATTCGGCGGCCAGGGCAATACTGTCTTTACCTGCAGCTATCCCGGAGCGCCACCGGTCGCTGTTTCGAACCGCCCCCCGGAGGGAGGCATCCGTTTCCCAGGCTGTCCGGCGGCCCAGGTGGCGAACGAACTCGCGCTGCAGGCGGTCCATTTGTTCCACCACCGCAGCCTCGGCGTGGTGCTGTAGGCGGGTGTCCAGCGTGGTATGAATCCGCAGGTTATCGCTGTAAAGGTTGTAGGGCTCCCCATCAGCACGGCTCATCTGGGATAGTATCTTGTCGGTCTGCCGGCGAACGGCCTGGGCAAAGTGGGGGGCGGGGCGCTCGCTCTGGGTTTTGCGGAAGTAGTTGAGGCAGAGGGAATCCGTAAGGGCCTCCTGCATTTCTTCCTGGTTCAGGTAACCGGCGTTGCCCATCAGGCGGATGACCAGATCCGTGCGCTCGGCGTTGCGTTCCGGTGCGCGTAGGGGATCATAGCTGCTGGTTCCCTTAAGGGAGGCTACCAGGCTGGCCGATTGCCGGACCGTCAGGTCGGCGGGTGGTTTCTGAAAATAGCGCTCGGTAGCGGCTGCGATACCGAAGGTATTGCCGGGGAAGCTAACCGTGTTGAGATAACGCTTTATCACTTCCTCCTTCGGCATCACGTTTTCCAACCGGTTGGCCAGAATCCCTTCCCGAAGCTTGTGAAGCATCAGGTCGAAGGAATTGCCGTAACCGATCTCGGGCCGACCGTAAGCGTTTTTGACCAGCTGCTGACTCAGGGTAGAGCCCCCGCCCTGGTCATCTTCACCGAGTAATAAGGTCTTATAGGCAACCCGGCCGTAGGCGGTCCAGTCGATACCACCGTGTGTATAAAAGCGGCTGTCTTCGGTGGCGACCAGCGCCTGTATCAGGTGTTCGGGTAGTTCTTCGTAGCCAGTGACCGTGCGATCCTGTGCAAAGAAACGGCCGAGACTTTCCCCGTTGATGTCATACACTTCGCTGCCTACATCATTGCGGTAGTCGAGCAGGGCTTGGCGGGAGGGCATTTGTCCGAAAGCGCCCATGTTTATTGCCGAGAGCAGCAGGACAATCGAAAGAACGATTACCCCCACCAAGCCGAGCAGACCGGCAACGGAATAGAATGTCTTAGGGCGTTCCTTTCGCCAGTGGCGAAGGCGGGTGAAATACTGGGGCATGTTTGGTTTGGGGATTTCCGGCGATGGACTAATGGGAAAACAACTGGCTAAGCACTATGTTTGTCGCCGCTTTCCGGTAGGGGGGTGCCGTCACCTGGTGACCAGCGGTCGCTTATGACGTCCCACTTCAGGAAGAGTAACGGATAAGCTTTTATGATTTTAAGCTTTTTCTAACCATACGTCCGGCCATCCGTCGGTTTCCTTTTTATCCGGGTGCATACCTACAGCCGGTAAACTTTGCGGGTGCTCCCGCCCTTACTACTATCCGCCAATAGAACCAATATGAAACACCTACTATTAACGCTTTGCCTGCTGGTCACGCTCGGTCTGTCCGCGCAGAACGCCGCTCCCCAAAACTGGTGGGAACTGGACCGCACCGACAACGACTTTCCCGGCGTGAGCGCCGCCAAGGCCAACGAATACCTCGCCGGTAAGAAGGCCGAGCCCGTTGTGGTCGCCGTCATCGACTCGGGCGTGGACATCGAGCACGAAGATCTACAGGGTGCCATCTGGACCAATGAAGATGAGATCCCTGGGAACGGCATCGACGACGATAAGAACGGATACGTCGATGACGTGCACGGCTGGAACTTCATCGGTGGTGCCGACGGACGCAACGTGAATTATGAAAATCTGGAGGTGGTCCGCTTCTACAACCGGCTCCACGCGAAGTACAACAACCGGAACCGCGACGGCCTGAATAAAAAGGAACGGCGCGAATACGACGCTTACCAGGAATACAAGGAGGTGATTGACAATAAGCGTGCCGAGCTCGGACCCTCCGCCGCTCAGTATACCATGATCAAGGAAGCGGTCGACGCCGCCATTGAAGAACTCGGTATGGAGGCGGAAGACGTGACCGCTGAAGACATCGCCGGTCTGGACAGCGAGGACGAGAACATCGCGATCGTCAAGCGCGTGGTCGCCAATGCCGCCGCTAGCGGCGCCACCTTCGCCGATGTGTACGAGCAACTCGAAGGGGCAACGGACTACTTTGATTCCCAGCTCAAATACAACTACAACCCCGAGTTCGACGCCCGCGATATCGTAGGCGATGATCCGAATGACATGAAGGATCGGTTCTACGGCAACAATGACGTGCAGGGACCCGATGCCTCCCACGGTACCCACGTAGCCGGTATCATCGCTGCGGTCCGGGATAATGACCTGGGTGTAAACGGCGTCGGCGGATCCAATATCCAAATCATGAGTATACGCACGGTACCGAACGGCGACGAGCGCGATAAAGACGTGGCCAACGCGATTCGCTACGCCGTGGACAATGGTGCCAAGGTCATCAACATGAGCTTCGGTAAGGGCCAGAGCCCCTACAAAGACGCCGTGGACGACGCCATGAAGTACGCCCAGAAAAACGATGTGCTTTTGGTACACGCCGCAGGCAACGACGGCAAGGAGCTTACGCTCGAGAATAACTATCCCAACGATACCTACCAGGGGCGTCGCCGTACTGGAAAGACCTGGATCGAAGTCGGTGCCGCGGGCAGTGCCTACGATGAATCGCTGGCGGCCAGCTTCTCCAACTACAATAAGGACTACGTTGATGTATTCGCTCCCGGTGCGCGTATTTACAGCACCACGCCCGACAACGAGTACGCGACCTTCGACGGCACCTCCATGGCCGCGCCGATGGTTGCCGGTATCGCTGCCCTCGTGCGGAGTTACTTCCCCGACCTGAAGGCCAAGCAGGTGAAAGAGATCATCGAAGAGAGCGCCCTGCCAGTCAACCTGGAGGTCGTGAAGCCCGGTAGCGAAGGCGAAAAGGTGAGCTTCTCCGACCTGTCGGCGACCGGTGGATTGGCCAACGCCTACACGGCCATTAAGCTGGCCGAGCGCACCAAAGGCAAGAACCGCCGCCTGCGCAAGGAGCGTGACGAAAGCCTGATCCTCTACTAGCGTGATCAAACTAACCGAGTTTTCCCATGGCGCCGGCTGTGGCTGCAAGATCGCCCCGGCGGTGCTGGACCAGATTCTGGCGCAGACCTCCCCCGGACCGTCCTATCCGCAACTGCTCGTCGGTAACGTAGAACGCGACGATGCCGCCGTCTACGACCTGGGCGACGGAACCGCCGCCATCAGTACGACGGACTTTTTCATGCCGATCGTCGACGATCCCCTGACCTTCGGGCGTATCGCCGCCACCAATGCGATCAGTGATATATACGCCATGGGCGGTACGCCACTGATGGCCATTGCCATTCTCGGCTGGCCGGTCGATAAACTTCCCCCTGAGGAAGCCGGACAGGTGGTCGAGGGTGGCCGACTGGCCTGTGCCGAGGCCGGTATCCCTTTGGCCGGGGGGCACAGCATCGATAGTCCCGAGCCCATCTTCGGACTGGCCGTGACGGGCCGGGTAGCCATCGACCAACTCAAGAAGAACGGGGGCGCGAGGGTAGGGGACCTGCTCTACCTAACCAAGCCGATAGGGGTCGGTATACTGAGTACCGCCCAGAAGCAGAAGAAGCTTCGTGACCAGGATGCGAGCCTGGCGACGGAGCAAATGGTTCGTCTGAACAGCATCGGTCCTGCGCTCGCCGCCCTCCAATCCGTCCACGCTATGACGGACGTGACCGGCTTCGGCCTTCTGGGGCACCTGAGTGAAATGTGTGCCGCGAGTCATACGCTCGCCCGGGTAGAGATGGACCGCGTACCACTTATTGACGCGGGGGTGCTCGACTACTACCTCGAACAAGGATGTATCCCCGGGGGCACCAAGCGCAATTTCGCCAGCTACGGATCCAAGATCAGTCTGCAATCCGAGCGGCAGCGGAATTTGCTGGCCGACCCGCAGACCAGTGGCGGCCTGCTGGTAGCGGTGGACCCCGCTTCCGCCGCGGAGTTCGAATCTCTTTGTCGCGATCAGGGGCTACCGGTAGTACCCTTCGGGCGCATGGAAGCCGGCCGGGAGGGAACGCTGGTGGAGGTGGTGTGAACCAATTGTCGGGGTAGTGCTTATATGGCAAAACTCCCCCTATGACTCCCGTACTTTCCCTTTCCCAATTGCCCGACGGCCACCTGCACAAAGTTAAGGTCGGTGATTACGATGTTCTGCTGGCCAACCTGAAGGGGGAGATCTATGCGGTCGAGAATAAGTGTAGCCACTACCAACTCCCCCTGGACGGCGGTTCGCTCTGCGAGCACCGGCTGCGGTGCCCGTTTCATCACGCCTGTTTTGACATCCGTACCGGTGAGCAGCTGGAAGCCCCGGGCATGGACGGCCTGCCCCGCTTCGAAGTGACCATTCAGGATGACCAAATACACGTAAGCGATCAACCCGTAGAAAAGAACGGTCCGGAAGGGTTGATGGGCAACCAATCGGTAAAGGAGGGGGGCACCGATCACTATACGTACGCCGTCGTTGGCGGGGGTACGGCAGCCGCCTACGGGGTGGAAGCGATACGCGCCCATGATCCGGAAGGCTCCATCCTGATGCTGGGCGAGGAGGAACTGCCCCCTTACGATCGGACCAAGGTCAGCAAAGCCTTCATGCAGGGCGATGACTCCGTATATAAACTGCCCCTACGGGATGCGGCGTTTTACAACAAGATCGGCGTGGAGTTTCGCGCCGGTGCGCAGGTGAAAAGCCTCGATCTGAAAACGAAGAAACTCACCCTGTCAGACGGGCAGCAGATTTCCTACGATCGGGTACTGCTTGCGAGCGGAGCCAAACCGCGCCAACTAAACATTCCCGGATCGGACCTGGAAGGGGTATGCTCGGTTAGAGATGCGAAAGATGCCCTCATCGCCCGCTCAAAAGCCGATAAGCAGGCTGACGTTGTCATCATTGGTGGGAGCTTTATTGGGCTGGAGACGGCTATGAGCCTCGGTAAGCGAGGGGCCAACATCACGGTAGTCACCCCCGAGGAGGTGCTCTTCGAAAAGGTATTCGGCAAGCAGGTGGGGCTTTTCGTCCGTGACCTGCACGATAAGGCCGGTGTCACCTTCGAACTGGAGAGTAAAGTCACGGAAATAAAGGGGCGGGACGGCCAGGCGACTGGCGTTGTTCTTGACAGCGGTAAAGAGCTACCCGCCGACCTGGTCGTCGTTGGGATCGGTGTCCAGCCGGCTACGGACTACATCGAGGGCATCGCTTTTCGGGATGATCATAGTCTGACCGTCGACGGTCACCTCGCCGTACACGGTGACGGGGCGTGGGCCGCGGGGGATATCGCCACCTATCCCGATCGGGAGGGTATGGTGCGCATCGAACACTGGAAGGTAGCGGGTCAGCAGGGACGCATTGCCGGCCGGAACATGGCCGGCCAATCCGAGCCCTACACGATGGTTCCTTACTTCTGGACCAACCAGCAGGGTACCAATCTGCGCTACGTCGGACACGGTACCGACTTCGACGACATCATTTACGATGGCACACCGGGCGAAGGACCCTTCCTCGCCTTTTACGTCAAGGATAAGCACGTACAGGCCTGTCTGGGCGTGAAGCGCGATACCGACGTGGCCGCGGTGAATGAGCTGATGGCCGTCGGGCAGATGCCCCCCATCAGCGAGCTCACCGGTCAGGACTGGCTGGCGCTCTGCCGGGCGGTCTAGGGGACGATGTAGGTAAAGGACCACTGCCCGTCATCCTGGCGGGCGGCGGCAAGCCGGGTGTTGCCGCTTCGGTCCAGTTTGAGCACTTCAGCCCAGCGTAACTGAGTGGTGAGCACCCCGAAGTTGGACAGAACGTAGTCGGTATCCTTCTCATCCATTTCCTCCCAGTCATCGGGCAGGCCCGTTCCGGCATTGGGTAGAGGCGTTCCGGGTGCGGTGATGGTGGCGTAGGCCTTTCGGGAGTGCTTGGGTAGTTCCGAGAAGATCTCCCGGTGCGTTTCCTCGGAGGCCCAGGTGGTGGGTCCTCCGCCGATAAACTGGATTTTCGCCTCCGGATCCCAGGCCAGCCAGGAAAATTCGGAACCGCGATTCAGGTGGTCTACCTTCACGGAGCGCCTGTCCGTGTAGCAGGTCAGTTGGTGCAGGCCATCGTCAGCCCCGCGCAGAACCACGATCCGTGGCCGGGCTACCCGCAGCGACGCTACGGAGGTGACGGAAGGGGTAGCGAAGGATCCGTCGCCCGTATTCGCGGCACGATTTAGTAGTGCCCACGATTGGGTCCAAAGGGCGGGGAGGGTCTGCTGGAAGCTGGTATTCAAATTTTTTTTACTTTTATAGTATTAAATAAGGACACTTGTAAACAGTTTCCTTAGTTTTATACGTAAGTACTATAACCTCACTCAATGGTGAGGTTGCCTCACTTGAAGTACCAAAGAAAATACAATGTGTGACCGCACCGTCCGTTCCGCGTCAAAGAGGAGCATCGTCCCGCCATGTGGGGTATGCTGTTGACGTGATGGCCCCACCGCCATACGCATAAAGAATATGGGTTTTAGGTGTTTTTCTGGAGGGTTTGGGCCACGGCCCGAACCCTCTTTTACAGTTAGGCCGTTTCCCATCCAACCATCGACCAGGCAGCGTGTTTTGTGGGTGTCTCCCAAACCGATCCGATGAATTTTCTTGTTCTCTTTGCGATAATTTTTGGCGTCTTCGCCCTGAGCTTCGTGCTCATTAATATCCGCCACGTGATCACCGGCAA
>JBASAV010000401.1:0-11834 GCA_049650785.1 Lewinella sp.
GTGACCCACGAGGCGTATCGGATCTTTCAAGAGCGCGAAAACGATACACCGGTCGCGGCCACGGAGAACTGGGATGCGGACGCCGTCAGCCGTCCCTCCCCACCCTACCTTGACTTTACCTACGGCATGGGTACCCGCGGTGGCTATCCGCAGGTGAATACCACCCAGCAGGCGGCGCTGCGGTACTGCGAATGGCTGTACGACAAAACCGGCCGCTTCTTCCGGCTACCCACGGAGGCAGAATGGGAATACGCCTGCTTAGCCGGGGAGGAACCCGATCCGGCCGATCTGCAGGATCTGGCCTGGCTCTATGAGAATGGAGAGGAAACGTACCATAAGGTAGGCGAAAAACAACCTAACGCCTGGGGGCTTTACGACATGCTCGGCAACGTGAGCGAATGGACGTTAGATGAATATTACGACGATTACGCCGACCGGCTCGAAACCGAATCCGATCCGTGGATGCGTCCCGACGGGAAACACTCCCGGACCGTCCGCGGGGGTAGTTTCGATACCTACACCGAGGATGCCGGCTGTCGCGCAAGGGAGAAGTCGAGCCCCCGCTGGCAGGCGCGTGATCCGCAAATTCCGAAGAGCAAGTGGTGGAACGTGGACAGTCCTTTTTTAGGCTTCCGGATTATCTCGCCCGAACAACAGCCCTCGGAGGAGGAGGTCAGGGCATTCTTTGTCGAAGCCATCGTCGACTAAACAGGAGCAGCAGGCTATACCCGTGGTTTATGGGTGGCTACCACGTCGACCACCCCCCACAGTAGCGCGGCCATCGCCAGGGCCAACAGCGCAGCCGGCAAGCCAAAACCGTCTGCCGACCAGCCATCGGCGGCAATACCCGCCAGGACAAGAAGCATACTGCTGTAGAAGGAAACGAAATAGGGGATACGCATGGTGGTTAGGGCCGGTAAGGGACTAATAGTTGTTTGTACACATAACCCACCTTTTTTTGCCTGGGTTCGGTCTACTATACCCGGGAGGGCGCAAATTTTAGTACTATGCACGCGTAACCAATTACGTATTGAATGGAAGAGGATGCACTGGCCGAGATGGGTTACAACGGGGTAACCGCCCGCTTGAAGCGACTGAGTGATGCGTTTCTCTATCAGACAAAGGAATTCTATACCCGGCAGGGAGCCGGTATAGAGCCCAATTGGCACATGATCTTCGTACTACTGGAGGAACACGAGCAACTCACGGTAACCGAAATGGCGACCCGGCTGGGTCTCTCCCACCCCGCCCTGGTGAAGCTGACCAAGAAAATGAAGCGTAAGGGATACATCATTTCCGTACAGGACCGGAACGACAAACGCCAGTATCAGCTCCGGTTATCCGACAAGGCCGTGGCGGAGCTTCCCGTGCTGCACCAGTACTGGACGGCGAGCGAGCAGGCCCTAGCGGATCTGATGGACAACTCGCGGGAGTTGTTGCATCAATTGTCCATCGTAGAGAAGAACCTGGCCCAGAAGGACTTTACCGAAAGGGTAATGGATCGGCTACGGTGAATCCGTCCGTGAGCTATGCCCGCCCCGGCCTTCTACCACCGGGGTAGCGCATCCGGTACAGGTGCACGGCGTGGATGCCGCAGAAGACGACGCCCGATACGACCAGCGGCACAGAAGCCAGCACGAAGCCGTAAAAGATGAACAGGAAGTTCGATAGCAGGTGCCAGAGCCGGAAGCCTCCCATGTCTTTCTTGGTGGCTGCGAAAAATCCGGCGGCAATGGCCAGGTATCCTAAGAATTCAGTCAGCATCGTCATCCGTCGAAGCTTTGTTAAGATTTACAATCTGGTCTCCACCATCGCAAGAATACGATTTACGTAACCAGTTACGCAAAGGTAAACGTATATATACGTAACTGGTTACATTGTATTGGAATTTATTTTGCCGCTCGGTAAGTGCAGACTAGTCAAACAGGTATCCAGGTGATTGGGTAGATATTCTACGGCCTATACCGTAACTTACTGACCGTAATTATCCCATCGATCATGCCATTAGACAGACGTTCCTTCCTACAAAAAACTACCGCGCTAGCTGCCGCCGGACTAGCCTTACACCCCAATCTGGCCGCCCGGGCCCACGTGACCGGGGCGGATACTATCCGCATAGGCCTCATCGGTTGCGGCGGACGCGGAACCGGGGCCGCCGTGCAGGCGCTATCCACCGACCAGAACGTAAAACTCATTGCGATGGGCGACGCCTTCCGCGATCGCCTCGATGAGTCCTACTCGGGCATAAAGGGTCAGTTAGAAGAATTGGAGATGGACCTTGAACGCTTGGACGTAGACGAGGAGCACAAGTTCGTGGGCTTCGATGCTTACGAAAAGATCATTCCGCTAGTTGACGTGGTGCTGATCGCGACGCCGCCGGGGTTCCGCCCCATCCACTTCGAAGCCGCCGTGGCCGCCGACAAGCAGATATTCATGGAGAAGCCCGTAGCCGTCGACGGACCGGGCGTACGTCGGGTACTGGCCGCCGCCGAAGAGGCTAAAAAGAAGAAGCTGAACGTGGTGGTCGGCCTGCAACGGCACTACCAGAAGCAGTATACCGAGGGCTGGATCGACATGATGCAGAACGGTGCCATCGGTGATATCACCACCAGCTACGTCTACTGGAATAGCGGTGGCGTATGGGTGCGTCCCCGTCAGGAAGGGCAAACCGAGATGGAGTATCAGATGCGCAATTGGTACTACTTCAACTGGCTCTGCGGTGACCACATCAACGAGCAGCACATCCACAACCTCGACGTGGGTAACTGGGTAAAGCAGGACTATCCCAAAATCGCTACCGGATTCGGTGGCCGCTACGTCCGCAACGGCAAGGAACACGGTGAAATATTCGACCACCACGCCGTAGAGTACGAATACGCGGATGGTAGCCGGATGATCAGTCAGTGCCGCCACTGGCCCGGCTGCGCCAATAAGGTGACGGAGATCTTCCAGGGAACCAATGGCTCCGCACCGGCTCCCGGAAAGCTGATGACCACGTCCGGATACGCGTTACTAGACCACAACGAGCGCAAGGACCCCAACCCCTACCAAGTTGAGCACGACCTGCTCTTCAAGGCCGTCGCCGACGGGGAGTATAAATACGCCGACGCCGAAAACGCCGCCAAGAGTACCCTGACCGCCGTCATGGGCCGCATGGCTACCTACTCCGGGCAGATCGTCACCTGGGAGGAAGCCATGAACTCCGACCTGGATCTGTCGCCGGCAACCTACGCCTTCGATGCCCAACCACCGATCCTCCCGCTTGAGAACGGCTACTACCCTACTCCGGTACCCGGCGAAACGAAGGTCAAATAGGCTCCCGCCCGCGGTGAGAATACGTAACGGATGGCTTTTTGCGCTCACTATCTGGGCAACGGCTCTGGTCGCCCAGCAGCAGGTAGTGGAATGCCGGCCGGCCATGGGAACGCCTTGGTCCATAACGGTATCGACTACGGATACGACTGCCGCCCACGAGGCCATTCAACAAGCCTATCAGCGCATCGCCTCGGTAGAGCGGTGTATGAGTGATTATCGGTCGGACAGTGAAATCAACCGACTAACTCGATCACCTATCGGGAAGTGGCACCCCGTATCCGACGACCTCTACCAGGTACTGACCTTCAGCCTCGAACTGGCGCATTGGTCGGGAGGGGCGTTCGATCCTACGGTTGGAGCACTCACCCGGCTCTGGCGGCGGGCTTTCCGCCAGCAGCGCTTTCCCGATCGCGCAAAGATCGAAACGGCCACCGACCTTGTCGGGTACCGCTATCTCCATCTTCGTAAAAAAGCAGTGCGCTTCGACCAAGACCGTCTTAGTCTGGACCTGGGTGGCGTTGCTAAAGGGTTCGCCCTGGATGCCGCGAGCGAGGTACTACGGGAAGCCGGGTTCACCGCTTACCTCATCGACGGAGGCGGCGACTTACTCCTGGGAGATCCGCCGACCGGTCGCGTCGCCTGGCATGTATCGACGCCCGCGGGGCCGGTTGACACGGCGCGCGTGGCCATCGCCACGTCGGGAAATGCCTTCCGCTACCTGGAGTGGGAGGGAAAACGCTACAGCCACCTCATTGACCCGCGGACGGGTTTGGGCATTATAGATCCCCGAAGTGTCACCGTGTTTGCCCCAACCGGTATGGCGGCTGATGGGTTGGCCTCCGCCGTCAGCGTGATGGGGGAAGGCGCCTGGAAGGACAGCCGAGGGCGCTTCCCGGAGATTTCCGTGTGGTGGTCGTCACCGGAGGGTCATTGGTAGAATGAGAGAGATTTAAGGCGGGTAATTCGGCATCTTTGGTTTAGCAATTTTGCCCCGCCATTTGACTCACCGTTCGATGAACATTCAAGAAGCACAGTCGGACATGCACCGGTCCTACTACGGCGGCGCCCCCGGCGTCCTGGTATCCGGGCTGATATGGATCGGGGCGGGCCTGGCGGGTTGGTGGTCAACGCCGTTGATCAGCTTGGCCATTTTCTTTTTCGGGGGGATGTTCATCTATCCGCTCGGACTGTTTATCGCCCAACGCCTGGGAAGGAGTGGACGTGCCGCTGACGGCAATCCGCTCACCGGGCTGGCGATGGAGTCCACCGCTTTGCTCTTTGTGGGTCTGTTTGTCGCGTGGATGGTCTTCCAGGTGCAGGCAAATTGGTTCTACCCCATTACGCTGCTGGCGATCGGCGCGCGCTACCTGATCTTTAAAACGGTTTACGGCAATCGGATCTACTGGGCGCTAGGAGGTATGCTGCTGATAGCGGGGATGATCACTTTTCTACTTTCCACTCCATTCTACCTCCCCGCCCTGGCCGGGGGGATCATCGAACTGGTAATGGCCGGAGCCCTCTTCAAACGGATGCAGCGTGCCTGATGGAGGTAGCTGACTAAGAAGTTAAGGGATTCGGTACAGCAATTTACAAAAGCGAAAATTCGCTAAGATGGGCAACCCATCCCTTGACGGTCCCGTTATAGCGTCGTAACTTTACAGCGAATTTTCGCTAACCCCACAATTGCATCGATCATGTCTAGTACGCTTACCGAACAAAAAGTCTTGAAAGGAGGAGAATTCCTCATTGCCGACGCCGACTACCAGACCACCTTCATGCCGGAGGAATTTTCGGAGGAGCAGCGCATGGTGAAACAGATGGTCGATGACTTCATCGAGCAGGAGATTCGGCCCAACCTCGATAAGATCGAAAAGCAGGAGGATAATATTGCTCCCCGGCTACTTGAGCAGATGGCCGAACTGGGTCTTCTCGGCAGCCACATGCCCGAGGAATACGGTGGACTGGAGATGGATACCAACACCAATACGCTGATTTGCGACGTGATGGGGGGTAGCTCGGGTTCCTTCACGGTGTCTTACGCCGCGCATACCGGTATCGGCATGTTGCCAATCCTTTACTTCGGCACCGACGCCCAGAAAGAAAAGTACCTGCCGCGCCTGATCAACGGCGAACTCAAAGCCGCATACTGCCTCACCGAACCGGGGTCGGGCTCCGACGCCATGGGGGCTAAAACTACCGCCACCCTGGACGGTGATGCGTACGTGCTGAACGGCCAGAAAATGTGGATATCCAATGCGGGTTTCGCGGACGTATTCATCGTCTTTGCCCAGGTGGACGGCGATAAATTCACCGGCTTCATCGTCCCCCGCGAGCTCGAAGGCCTGACGCTGGGCGCCGAGGAGGACAAGCTCGGGATTAAAGGTAGCTCCACCCGGCAGGTGTTCTTCGAGGATGTACGCGTGCCCGCGGGCAACAGCCTGGGTGAAATTGGCAAAGGGCACCTGATAGCCTTCAACGTACTGAACGTTGGTCGCTTTAAGCTACACGCCCTCAGCGTAGGTGGTGCGAAGCGTGCGCTGCAGGTGGGCGTGAAATATGCCAATGAGCGTATCCAGTTCAAGCAGCCGATCGCCAACTTCGGCGCGATCAAGTACAAGATCGGCGAAGCCGCCATCCGCATCTTTGCCGGTGAGAGTGCCCTCTACCGGGTGAGCCAGCAGATCCAAGATATGAATACCCAGCTGAAGGAGGAGGGAAAGTCCTTCTCCCAGGCTAAACTGCTCAGTGCCGAGGAATACGCCATCGAGTGTGCCTTGCTCAAATTCCTGGGGTCCGAGACCCTCGACTATACCGTAGACGAAGTAGTGCAAATTCACGGTGGTATGGGTTACAGCGAAGAAACGCTTGCACCGCGGATGTACCGCGATAGCCGCATCAATCGCATCTACGAAGGAACTAACGAGATCAACCGTTTGCTGAGCGTCGACATGCTCCTGCGGCGGGCCATGAAAGGTGCGTTGGACATTGTCGGTCCCGCCTGGGCGGTCCAGAAGGAATTGAGCGGTATGCCCTCCCTCGAACGGCCGGAGGGTGAGTACGGTGAGGAGATCAAGGCCGTAGCCGACTTTAAGAAACTTATCCTCATGGTCGCCGGTGCCGCCGCCAAGGAGCAGATGGACGGCAAGATCAACCTCAAAGGGGAGCAGGAAATTCTGATGAACGTAGCCGATATGCTCGGTGAACTACTCCAGGCCGAAAGCACGCTGATGCGGGTGCGCAAGATGCGGGCGGAGGGCCTTGGATTGCAGGATCAGGAGGTATACGATGCTATCCTGCGCACGTACTTTCACGATACGACCGCCCGAATGGCTAAGAACGCCACCGATGCAGTAGCCAGCTTCGTGGAAGGAGATCTACTGCGGACCTTTACCATGGGTATTAAGCGCTTCACGAAGTATCCTCCCCAGAATGTGAAGGTGCTGCGCCGCCGCGTTGCGGATGTTCTCATCGAAGCCAACGGCTGGGCCCTGTAAAAGGGGTAAAGGTGGAAAATGAAAAGGGGTTAAGGATGTGACATCCTTAACCCCTTTTCTCCTTTAACCTTGTCCCCTTGATCAGATCTTAACGACCTCGGCCTGGATGGGATAATCCGCCAAAATGCGGTTGGTAAAGGCCATGTGTCCGCGAGGGACGGCCAGATACAGCTTGCCGTGCTTGTAGGCGGCCAGCGAGCTCAGCAGGCGCCATTTGGTAACCACTTCGCGAACGTCGTCGCTCTTGAGTCCGAGCTCGAAGTAGCTTTTGCGGCCATTGACCTCACCGGTGACGTCAGGGATGAAATATTCTTCAGAATCCTTGCTACGGCGAATCTTGGCGGGGGTCTCGTACCCTTCCGCGTTTGCCTTGATGTTGTCGAAGCCTTTTTTGGTTACGATCTTGTCAAGTAAGGTCTGAATCAACTCGGCATCTTTTTGCTGAGCGTCGGTGAGGATTCCGTTTTCCATTGTGGGTGGGAAGATTTAAGCTGGTAAAATGTAAAGCGAATATCCGTAAAAATTATCGTTTCACGCCGGCACGGCGGATTCGTAATTAGTATTGTTCGCTAGTGTTCCTATGAGAACGTCTTTAAGACTATTGCGGTTGATGGTTTGGGAAATTCCGACTACCGTGTTGTACTTTACCCCTCACCTAGCTTAAACCAGAAGATCATGAATACCGACCAGCGTCCCTGGCTCGCCCAATATCCGGCCGGCATCCCGGCTAACGTGGACGTCGAGACGCACGCAACGCTCAAGGACCTACTCGCCGATACCACCAAGCAATTCGCCAGCCAGCCCGCCTTCAGTTGCATGGGCAAGGACCTGACCTACGCCGAACTGGATAAACTGAGCACCGCGCTAGGTGCTTACCTCCACTACCGCGGCCTGCAGCCCGGAGACAAAGTGGCGGTAATGATGCCCAACATGCTGCAGTACCCCATTGCCCTGCATGCCTTGTTGAAGGCCGGCCTGGTGATCGTGAATACTAATCCGCTCTATACGCCGCGGGAGATGAAGCACCAGTTCACCGATAGTGGCTGTAAAGGGATCATCATCGCCGAGAACTTCGCGTCCAACCTCGAACAGATCATCGGGGAAACCCAGATCAATACGGTCATCCTGACCACCATCGGCGGCATGCTGGGGTGGATAAAGGGTGGCCTCACCAACTTCGTCGTGCGTAACGTCAAGAAGATGGTCCCCACTTTCAATCTGCCCGCCGCCGTGGAATTCCAGACGGCGCTCGACGAGGGAAAGAAGCACCCCCTGCCGAAATTCGAAGGCCGGCCAGAGGACACCATCGCCCTCCAGTATACTGGCGGGACCACCGGCGTCTCCAAAGGAGCCATGCTGACCAACGGTAACCTGGTAGCCAATGCCATGCAGTCCAAAGCATGGATGACCAAAAAACTGAAGGAGGGAAGCGACGAGCGCATGCTCTGCCCGCTGCCGCTATACCACATCTTCGCCTTCACGGTAAACTCCGTGGCCATTTTCTGTCACGGGATTTGCAACGTCCTGATCGTCAATCCCAGGGACCTCAGCACGATCGTGAAGGCCTTCAAGGACAATAAGATCGCGGGTATGACGGGCGTCAATACGCTCTTCAACGGCCTGCTCAACAACGACGACTTCCGCGCCCTGGACTTCCGCCACCTGCAGATCACCGTCGGCGGAGGAATGGCCGTCCAGCGAGCCGTGGCGGAGCGGTGGCAGAAAGAGACCGGTGTACCGCTGAGTGAAGGCTACGGGCTCACCGAAACTAGCCCTTCGGCGAGTATGAACCCCCTCAACGAAAACCTCCGGATCGGCTCGATCGGCGTGCCACTCCCGAACACCATCATGCGCGTGTGGAACGAGGAAGAAGGCCGAATAGCCACTTCCGAGGAACGCGGCGAGATCCAGATCAAAGGTCCCCAGGTGATGAAGGGTTACCTGAATCGCCCCGAGGATACGGCGAAGGTGCTGCGCGACGGGTGGCTGAGTACCGGCGATATCGGCATGATGTCGGAAGACGGTTTTTTCCGCATCGTGGACCGCAAGAAGGACATGATCCTCGTATCCGGCTTCAATGTCTACCCCAATGAGGTAGAGGACGTGATTGCCGCGCATCCGAAAGTTATGGAGTGTGCCGCCGTGGGAATACCCAGCGATCGGTCGGGCGAAGTGGTCAAGATCTTCGTGGTCAAAAAGGACAAGTCCCTGACCGAAGACGAGCTTATCACCTTCTGCCGTAAGGAACTCACCGGCTATAAAGTACCTAAGGAAGTAGAATTCCGTGACGACCTGCCAAAGACCAATGTGGGCAAGATTCTGCGGCGGGAGTTGCGGGAGGGGTAGGGATTTTTAGTTCTTTAGTCTTTTAGTCGGCGGGGCGGAATACACTGCGATGCATCCTTCAGGTATGAATTTGGGCGCCGGAGCGCAGGAAATACGACTTTTCCTGTCAGGCAAGGATCCGGTGACCATCGCCCGGGGAATGATCGGTATGGAACTGACTACCTGGATCGACGGCGTGCTGACCAGTGGCCTGATCACCGAAACGGAGGCCTACTGGGCACCCGATGACCGGGCCAGTCACGCCTACGGAGGAAGGCGAACGAAGCGGACCGAACCATTCTATGCCCGTGCGGGAACCAGCTACGTCTATCTATGCTACGGGATCCACGAGCTCTTTAACGTCATCACCGGACCGGCCGAAACGCCGCATGCTGTGCTTGTTCGTGCCGTAGCTCCCCACCGGGGCCTGGAGGCCATGCTGCGCCGGCGTCATATGGAAAACTTAAAGCCGCAACTTAGCCGGGGACCCGGCGTTGTGTCGAAAGCTCTCGGGATAACGCGTGCTCATAACGCCCTCGACATGCTGGAACCTGACTCCACCATCAGTTTGGCTTGGGGTCCGCATCCTGTGCCGGAGGAAGAGATCGTAGCTACCCCCCGAATCGGTATCGACGGAGCCGGTGCGGAATGGGCCGCCCGCCCCTGGCGATTTTTTCGCCGGGGAACACCTTACGTCAGTAAACTCAATGCTTTTAAATGAGCCGTTGGCCGTTTTCCGGATCCGCTTTTTTCCTGCGCGCCGCCGCCCTACTGTTTCTGTTCTGCAACACCCCGTTGCTGACTGCCCAGGACGATGATCTGCGGTACTTCGACTACACCTATGTCGAAAATATCCAGACGGTTAAGCTTCGCATCGACGGCTTTCCCCACTCTTATCCCATCATTGAACTCAATGGGGGTGCCCGGCTACGGCTCAGTTTCGACGACCTGAATCCGGATCTTACTCGCTACTCCTACAGCTTCATCCACTGCAATCAGGACTGGACGCCCTCCAACCTGGGCCAGATGGAGTATAACAGTGGCTTCGGCAACGATTATGTACAGGATTACGATTTCAGTCTGCGGACGCTGATGGCTTACACCCACTATGAACTCGTCTTCCCGAATGCAAACATGCGATTGGAGAAGAGCGGAAATTACCTGTTGGTGGTATACGACACCCAGCAGGATAACCGCCCGGTCATTACCCGTCGATTTTTAGTGTCGGAAAACGTGGCGGGTATCACCGGGCAGGTCACACGACCGGCAATGGTGGACAAGATCCACAGCCACCAGGAAGTTCAGCTGGTGGCCAACACGAAGCAGCTGCAGCCGCGGGCGCCTCTACAGGAACTGACCGCTACCATTCTGCAAAACGGCCGCTGGGACAATGCCGTCAATCGGGTGGAGCCTAACTTACTTTCCCGCGAGGCCGTGCAGTTCAATTACCAGGACCGGATCGTTTTCCGCGGGGGCAACGAATTCAGAAATCTGGATATCCGCTCCGTTCAGGCACCCCGGACGGATGTACGTACGATCACCAATGAGGGAGACCGTTATGCGATGTTGCTGGCTCCCGAACTGACCCGTGGGGGCACGGCGTACTCCCAATACTTCGACCTGAACGGCGACTTCGTGAATTTTCGGAGCGATCGTCCCGTGTTGAATCTGGCGGACGAAGCGCTAGAGCAATCTTACCAGCGCCTGGACCTGGAATACACCGGTGAATACGTTGAGATTACACCGATCCTGAAAACGCAAACGGGCCTGCCACTAGAAGAAGAGGTTTACGTATTTGGAGCTCTGACGGAGTGGCAGAAGAAGCCGGCTTACCGAATGGTCTGGAATCCCGGCATCAGCGCGTACGTCGGTCGCTTTCTGGTTAAGCAGGGCTTTTACAACTACTACTACGTCACTGACGTGGAGGAAGCCGACGGAAGCCGTACCGGTTACGCCGAAACGGAGGACAGCTATTCCATTACCGAGAATGACTATCTCGGCCTGCTATACTATCGCCCGCTGGGCGGACGGTATGATCGCCTGGTTGGCACTACGGTCATCAACAGTAGCCTATAGCCTGCTTTTCATCCGCCGGTCTAATTTAGGGTGCTGTTTATAGATTAAATTTTTATCCCGCGCTGAGAGCTTTAGTTTTGCTGGCCTAATAACATCAGCAGAATGCGGTTGCTTTACCTATATCTCACCCTACTGGCCCCGGCCTGCATCTTCGCGCAAAACGATACGGAGTGGACGCTCGAGGAGTCCGTCACCTATGCCCGGGAAAATGGTCTCCAGGTTCGCCGACTTGATAATTCCACGGAACTGGCCCGCTTGGATTTGCAACAAAGCAAAAACAACCGGCTACCGAACGTAAATGGCGGGACGAGCGTCAACTTACTCCTCGGGCGGAGTATCGACCCGACTACCAACACCTTCGAGGCGCAGAATATCTTTTCACAGGGCTATCAGTTACAGGGTGCCGTAACGATCTACGACGGCGGATTCATTCGCAACAGCATACGCCGCTCGGAAATCGATCTGGAGGCTGCTCAGACTGATGCCGCCGTGGCCGCCAATGACATCGGCCTATTGGTGGCCAACAGCTACCTGACAATTCTACTATCGCAGGAGCAGCTGGTGAATGCACGGGTTCAGCTCGAGCTTGTTGATGAACAGTTGGCCAACACCGATGCCCAGATC
>JBASAV010000402.1:0-3595 GCA_049650785.1 Lewinella sp.
GTTCCTGACGCGCCAACCTCCCCGGTGACAGGGCTCCGCCCTGGCCAAATCATAGCTTTTGCGGAGGAAGAGGGATTCGAACCCCCGGTACCTTCCGGTACGTCGGTTTTCAAGACCGGTGCATTAAACCACTCTGCCATTCCTCCGGAGGGTGATCTGATCGGGGGGCAAAGGTAAGTAAGCCGTCCGGAATCTGCAACGATCCACTAAAGCGTTGCAATAACTAAATGGAAGGGAAAACGCACAAGTTACGCTTCCCCCCAAATTCCACTAGCATAGTGCGTAACATGCATCACCGGGAACTACGGTCCCCACGGCCGGGAATGAATGTCCTGGCCAGATGGTTTCTTCCTGCGCTCCGTCGCCCAATTTGCCAAGGCCCTGTGTATCTTTGCCCGAATTTTGAACCACGCACTCCCCCATGCCAAAGGACACTAGTATAACTTCCGTGCTCATCATCGGGTCCGGACCCATCATCATCGGACAGGCCTGTGAATTCGACTACTCCGGTACGCAGGCCAGCAGGAGCCTGCGGGAGGAAGGTATCGAGGTGACGATTTTGAACCCGAACCCGGCCACGATCATGACCGATCCCATGACGGCCGATCACGTGTACTTGCTGCCCCTGACCATCGAGAGTGTCGAGCATATCCTGAAGGAGCAGAAGATCGATGCGGTACTTCCCACGATGGGTGGACAGAGTGCCCTGAACCTGGCCATCGAGTGTGGCGAGGTCGGACTGTGGGACAAGTATAAGACCCGCCTGATCGGCGTCGACCTGGAAGCCATCGAACTGGCCGAGAACCGCGAGCTCTTCCGCAAGCACATGGAAAGTATCGGCCTGAAATGCGCCCCGGCCATGATTGCCAATTCCTTTTTGGAAGGCATGGAAGCCGCGCAGGAGATCGGCTTTCCGCTGGTTATTCGGCCGAGTTACACGCTGGGTGGCTTTGGCGGCGGGTTCTGCTTCAACGAGGACGAATATCCGGAGATGCTGCGTCGGGGGCTGGACGCCAGCCCCACCCACGAAGTACTGATCGATAAGGCGGTACTGGGCTGGAAAGAATTGGAGTTGGAACTGCTGCGGGACGCCGCCGATAACGTGGTAATCATCTGTACGGTCGAGAACTTCGACCCGATGGGCATCCACACGGGCGATAGTATCACCGTGGCCCCCGCCATGACCCTTTCCGACACTGCTTACCAGGATATGCGGAACCAGGCGATCAAGGCGATGCGCTCCATGGGTAACTTCGCCGGCGGGTGTAACATGCAGTTCAGCCAAAATCCGGAAACGGAGGAACTGATCGTTATCGAGATCAACCCGCGGGTGAGCCGCTCCTCCGCCCTCGCTTCCAAAGCCACGGGCTACCCGATCGCGAAGATCGCCGCCAAGCTGGCCCTGGGCTATCGCCTGGACGAGCTTAAGAACCAGATCACTAAAACGACGTCGGCCTTCTTCGAGCCAACGCTGGATTACGTGATCGTCAAGATCCCACGGTGGAACTTCAATAAGTTCCCCGGAGCAGACCACCGACTCGGCTTGCAAATGAAATCCGTCGGGGAGGTGATGGGCATCGGCCGCAACTTCCTGGAAGCCCTCCAAAAGGCCTGCCAGTCGTTAGAAAATGGTCGCGGTGGTCTCGGATCCGATATGAAGGAGTGGATCAAGACAGACGACATTCTCGACCGACTCGAAAACGTGAGCGAGGATCGGCTCTTCCGTCTCAAGGATGCCCTCCGCCTGGGTGTACCGCGCAAGACGATCCATAAGCTCACCAAGATCGATCCCTGGTTCATCAACCAAATCAAGCGGCTGGTTGACTACGACGCCGAAGTACTGAAGTACAACGTGCCCGAAGACCTGCCGGAAGATCTTTTCCGGACGCTGAAGGAAGTGGGTTACTCGGACATGCAGATCGCCTACCTGCTCCGGGTCGACGAAGAAGCGGTAACCAAACAGCGGTACAAGCTCGGTATTCGTCGTACCTATAAAATGGTGGACACCTGTGCCGCCGAATTCGAATCCACGACCCCCTACTTCTACTCGACCTTCGACGGGGAGAATGAGAGTGTTGTTTCGGATAAGAAAAAAATTATCGTCCTTGGATCTGGTCCAAACCGGATCGGACAGGGTATTGAGTTCGACTACTGTTGTGTTCACGGACTTAAAGCGGTACAGGAAGCGGGTTTCGAGGCTATCATGGTCAACTGTAATCCGGAAACTGTCTCCACGGACTTCGATACGGCGGATAAATTATACTTCGAGCCGGTTTTCTGGGAGCACCTCTGGGAAATTATCGAGCTCGAAAAACCGGAAGGCATTATCGTTCAGTTGGGTGGACAAACCGCGTTAAAGCTGGCTGAAGAGCTCACCAACCGCGGCATCAACATCGTAGGCTCGAAGTATGACGCCCTGGACCTCGCCGAAGATCGCGGTCGCTTCTCCTCCCTGCTGAAGGATCTCGACATCCCCTACCCCGAATTCGGTACGGCCAAGGATGCTGACCAGGCACTGGATGTTGCCCATCGCGTGAAGTATCCGGTACTGGTGCGTCCTAGCTACGTGCTTGGCGGACAGGACATGCGGATCGTAATCAACGACGCCGAATTGGAGCGCCACGTACTGTCTATCTTTAAGAAGGCCCCGGACGACGAGGTTCTCGTCGACCACTTCCTCGACCGGGCCAAGGAAGCCGAGATAGACGCCATCTGCGACGGTGAGGAGGTCCACATCATGGGCATCATGGAACACATTGAGCCAGCGGGTATTCACTCCGGCGACTCGAGCGCCGTGCTGCCGACCTACTCGCTCAGCGTCTCGGCGGTCAACCTGATGCGGGAATACGCCGAAAAACTGGCCTTCGCTCTGAAGATTAAGGGGCTACTCAACGTACAGTTCGCCATCAAGACGGATAAGGAAACGGGAGAGGAAAAAGTCTACGTCATCGAGGCGAACCCCCGTGCCTCCCGTACGACGCCCTTCATTGCCAAGGCTTACAAGGTTCCCTACCTGAACATCGCTACGAAGGTCATGCTGGGTACGCATAAACTGAAGGATTTTGACATCAACCCGCAGCCCAGCGGCTACGCCATAAAGGTGCCGGTCTTTAGTTTCAATAAGTTCCCGAACGTAGACAAGCAGCTCGGGCCCGAGATGAAATCCACCGGTGAGGCCATCCGCTTCGTGGTTGACATGACGGATCCTTTCTTCCGGGAGCTGGATAAGAACCGGAGTCAGTATTTGACTCGCTAGGGGCGGGTTCAGTGTCTCTGAACTCGAGTGCCTTCCGGACCGAGATAACCTGGGTCATACCTCGATTTGGAAATTCTCGACCCTGATTTTTGCCGGCGGAACTATTTACACAAAGGCCGACCGCCCTCTGGGCCGAGAAACCTACCGTCACATCTCGACTTAGAAAGTTCCGACCTGGGACTTTAGCGCCGGACGCATTTACTTCAAGGTCGAGCCCCCTCCGGGCCGAAAAATCTACCGTCACACCTCGACTTAGAAAGTCTCGACCTGGGACCTTAGCGGCGGACGAATTTTCTCCAGGGTCGAGCCCCCTCTGGGCCGAGAAACCTACCGTTATAC
>JBASAV010000403.1:0-7080 GCA_049650785.1 Lewinella sp.
TCAGAAAAGGGTAGATGTATACATATATTTATTACATTTGGTGCGTTGGTGTGCTATAATAGGCATCAACTACAAATTAGTAACCGCCCATTATAAGCCCCCCTACCCCATGGCGCAGACCGGGAAAAAGACGATTGAAGAACTTCTGAAGGACCAGCAAATAAAGAAGCTGGACAAGGACGCTATGGATCAGGTAACGGGAGGTAAGCGACGTGGAACCTACTCCCGTCGGGTTTGCGGTGGCATTATGCCCCAATAACGACGGATAAGGATACAGCCCGCCCCTTCATGGCAGACCGATTCGGACAAAGCTCGGCGCTGGGCAAACTAGAACTATCGTTGGAGAAGGCCACCGACGGCCTTGAGGTGATTGAAATCATTCATTCGCTCCTCCACCACTACGTTTATACCAAACCGGACCGGGCACGGGTTCTGCTCGCCAAACAGGCGCAGCTGATGAAGAAGCACGGGCAGGATCTTCCGCAGCTGGAACAGATTACGGGCCGTGACTACGAGTTGAGCTACTACCTGGTTCTGGCTACCCTGGAAAATCAGGAGTACCGACTCGACCGCGCCGCAGAACCCTTTGCCACCGCCCTGGAGATTGCCGAGGATCGAGGCGACGCCGCCGATAAACTGGACGCCTATCTCGCCTACATTGCTTACCTGGGGAATCAAAGACAGACCGAAGCGGCCATCGATTACCTGGATCGCTGCCAGCGCCTGTTGGAAAGTTACCCCAGCAACCAGTACGTCGCCCGGACTGCCTGCCGGCACGGCTACATTTACCTGCTGATCTATAGCTACCCCAAGGCCACACTAAAGTTCCTGGAAGCCGATCGACTTCTCGAGAGCGAATCCTTCGAGTTGACCCCGCAGGATCACTATTATTATAGCCTAACCCAGTCCGGACTGGGTTCCGTATACCAGAATAGCGGGGAAAACGAACTCGCCCTGGAAGCCTTTCAGCGAGCCATCGACCGGTGTGAAGACATCGGCCTGCGTTCCCGCCTACCCTGGCATCAACTCAACTTGGGCAAGGAATTGATGTCGCTGCACAAATACGAGCAGGCGGTCGGGTACTTCCGCGCGGTGGTCGATACCAAGGCAAACGGTTCGGTCAGTGCGCTGGCCGCGGCCTACGCCAATTTGGGTTTCTGCTATCACTACCTGGACAGTCCGGACCTCGCCAACGAATACGTGGATCGGGCGGAAGAACTATACAGCGGCGACGAGGCACCGGACCGCAAAGAGTTGGCCAAACTGGAGTTTATGCGGGCTACCCTGCTAATGGACTCCGCCGAATGGGAAAAAGCCATCAACCAGCTGAACCGCATCCTAACGCTGGTGGAGGTGGATGACGACACCAACGATCCCGATCTACTGAGTTTGGTGGCTGATGCCTACCTCCACCTCTCCATCTGCCACGCTAAGCTGAAGTACTACGAGGCGGCCTACAACTACCACTGCACTTACGACCGCTACAACCACCGCTTTCACCAGCAGGTAGCTATTCTGCGGCAGCGACAGTTTGCGGCCCAGTTCCGCGCCGAAGAGCGCGAGCAGGAAAATCGCCAGTTGAAGTTGAAGGCCAGTCAGCTTAAACTGAGCGCACTGCGGGCGCAAATGAACCCGCATTTTATGTACAATGCCCTGAACAGCATTCAGATGTTTATCTCCGGCAACAACGCGAAAACGGCCAGTAGACACCTGGCCAAATTCGCTATGCTGATGCGGCAGAGCCTGGAAAATGCCAACCGGGAGTACATCACGCTGGAGGAAGAAAGACGATTTCTGACCGATTACCTTGAGATCAACCAACATTTGCGGTTTGAGGGCAAGTTGACCTTCCACATCGTCATCGCCCGGGAACTGGAAGAGGACGTAATAGGCGTACCCACCATGATCCTGCAACCCTACGTCGAGAATTCGATCGAGCACGGACTTAGGGGCCAAGAGGAGGGTCACGTGGAGGTGGAGTTTCGGGTCATCGCGGACGACGACGATCACCTACTCGGCATCGTGACCGATAACGGCGTAGGCCGGAAAAAGGTCCGCGAGCGCCAGGCCCGGGACGCCAACCGCGTAGACCACAAAAGCCGCGGCACCCAGATTACCGAAAGTCGCCTGCAGTTGCTCTCGAATACCGAACGCGAGTGGGTGCGGATCATTGATCTCTACGATAGTCACGGTAGCGCCTCCGGCACCCAGGTACGGGTCGTCATACCGATTACGGAGATGATACCCCGCCGTAATCGTCTCGGCTAGGCTTTAACGGCGGGGCCGTACCTTACCGGTAAATGTCCTTCCCTTGATGGATGACCAAAGTTTGCGTCACCGGGTCCACGAAGTTATTTTCGAGGCCGATACACGTACCGGAAAGTATTTTGATGTTGCGCTTCTGATCCTGATCTGCCTGTCCATTCTGGTCGTCATGCTCGAGAGCTCGGATGATTGGAACGAGCGGTACGGGGAGGTTTTCTGGTATACGGAATGGTTCTTCACTATCGTCTTCACGATTGAGTACGTCCTACGGCTTTGGGTCACTTTACGCCCCCTGCAGTATGCCCTCAGCTTCTACGGGGTGGTGGATGTGCTCGCTATCCTTCCATCTTACCTCACGCTGATCCTACCCAATGCGCAGTACTTCCTGATCATTCGGATCCTGCGATTGATGCGTGTCTTCCGCGTTTTCAAGTTGGGGCAGTACCTGAGCGAAGGGGATCAACTGGGTCGGGCACTTATTTCCAGTCGTAACAAGATTGCCGTTTTCCTATTCTCCGTTACGATCCTGGTCATCATCATCGGTTCGATCATGTACCTGATCGAGGGAGGACAGAACGACGGCTTCTCCTCTATCCCCCGCTCGGTTTACTGGGCGATCGTTACCATCACCACGGTGGGTTACGGCGACATCACCCCCCAGACCCGCATCGGACAGTTCCTTTCCGCCATTGTCATGATCTTGGGCTACGCCATCATCGCCGTACCCACCGGTATCGTTACCAACGAGATGATGAATACTCAAAACAAGGATAGCGAGGTGAGCACGCAGGTCTGCCGCTTCTGCGCCCGGGAGGGGCACTCGGCAGACGCCATCTACTGCAAGTACTGCGGCGGACGACTCAATCCTTGATATCGCTCGGCTCGGCTTCGCTGATGACCATGGGAAAGTTCTGCCGGATACGCATCCGTTGGGTGTCCGACAGTTCATCGTAGGACAGTCCGTACAGCCGCCCGGCCTCTGCGTCCCACAGCTTGCGATACCCGGCCAGCAGGGCGTCATATACTTCCAAATACTGCTGGTAGCCAGTGTTCCTGTCGTGCATCAGACTCACTACCGCCGCGCGGGGCGTACGTTCGGGTGAAAGAACAAACGTTTTCACCAGCAAGGGCAGTTCCGAGACTGAGGCCAGGTTGTCCTCCACCATAAGTCGGTTATCGGCATTCAGGTGTACGGTCAATACTTCGGAGGTTAGCGTGACCGGTGCTTCGGGCACCCATTCGGGTAGCTTGACCAGGACACCCGATTCTTCCTGGATGGTCGTGGTAACCAGGAAAAAGATCAGCAGCAGAAAGGCGATGTCAGCCATGGAGCCGGCGTTCACGGCGGGGGCTTCCCGGCGCGTAGTTTTAAAGACCATCGTGTAGTGTATTGACTACCCTACAGATGCAAGCCGGGGTACGTCTGGTGTAAACCAGCCTCAGTAGCAGCTCCTTACGATCTGCCGCGCCAGTATCTGGTAGCCCTGGCGGTTGAAGTGAATACCGTCCTCGCTATGGATCAGCACTTCATCCCCGGGTCGTTCTTGCCAGTCGACCAGGCAAAAGCCTTCCCGCTCGGCGATGCCGCGCAGAGACTCGCTGACGTTCGCCGTACAGTCTTTGGCACCCTGGAACTCCGTACTGACAACGTCGTCACCGGCAACGGGAGGTGGAGACAACAGGACTACGCGGGGAAAATCCTGGCCGCGCTCATCGAAGAACTGCTGCATGCGGGTAAGCATCGTCTCCAGGTTTGTAACGATTTCGCCCTCCCGGTCGCTGAACCGGTCCTTACAGTCATTGGTACCCAGGCCGATCATGATCTCATCGATCCCCCCCATTTCGGCGTATCCCCGGCGCAGGTAGGGGGTCAGGTTCTCGAGGGTGTTGCGGTCGCGGTTCCCGTTCTCGGTGAAACCGAAGGTGTTGCCTGAAATGGCCGTGTTGACCATGGGACCGCTATTCCGAATCTGCTGGAGCTGATAGACCCAGCCGTCAGCGGCAGCGCCATTGCTGTCGCCAATGACCAGAATATTCCGCTTGGAAAGGGGTGTTTGGCAACTTGTTAGAAGGAGCACCAGCAGCAAGCTGCTCCAGGGTGTAAATAGCTTCATCGGTTTTCTCATTTAGGTGCCTCCTGCGGCCCCCCGCCCAAAGGTACGAAGGAGCCACTGCCGCTCCACCAATCCGACCGCTCCGACGCACAGCAACAAGAGAAGGATCCGCCACCACATGGCTTCGGAAAACGTACCCAGGTAGCACGTCACCCCCGCAATGATCACGTAGAGTAGCAGTCGACCGAAGGGATACGCCACCGGAAAATATTTGCGCGACACGAGGTAGGCTAACCCACTCATCACAAGGAAACAGGCCAGCATACCGAAGGCCGGCGCGTAAATGCCGTAGCGAGCCGTGAATACCAGGGGAGCACCGACGGCAAAGAACGACCCGATCAGTGCAATTCCAGCTCCGAGCATGGTCTTGTCAGTCAGCTTGTAGGCGATGCTCAAATTACTGTATATCCCAAAGCAGTAATTAGCGGCCAGGATGATGGGCAGCACGACCAATCCCGCGCGCACCTGGGCACCGATAAACAACTGAAGCCACGGCAAGCCCAGCAGGATGCCGGTACTGGCCAGCGCTCCGACGATACCGTAGGCGCGCATGGCATCGGCGTAGATGGTCCGGTCGGCGGTCTCCAGATCCTTGCTGGATTGCCGGAAAAAGAATGGTTCCGCCGCGTACTGATAAGCCGTGACGAACAGGTTGAGAAAGACCGCCATACGGAGGGCGGCGCCGAAGTAACCCGACAGTGCTTCATCATAACCGACCAAGATACTGGGCCCAACCAGGAAGTTAGCGATTCCAGCCAGGGAGACGACGGTAAGGGGCATGCTGTAGGCGAGGAGCTTCCGGTAGGAAGGTGCCGCACCCGACGTCGGGACGTCCCTTCCCTGTTCTTGTGCGCGGCCGTTAAAGAAAGAATCGATCATCAGCACCAGGAATCGGAGGGCGGAAGCCACCGCGAGCGCCACGAAGTAGTAGCCAATCTGAAAGTCAGGATTATAGTATGCCGGCTGGTACTCCGGCAAGTAGAGGAGGAAAAAGTACAGGAGCACGACATTGACGACGACGTTGCCCAAATTGACGGCTACGAAGAACCACGCCCGTTGCCGGAGTCGGAGCCGGGCCTGCGGGACCATACTGAGGGCGTCAAATGCCACGGTCACCAGAAACAATTGAATGTAGAGCGTATTCGCCGGGGCCTGGATGACGCCACCGAACCAGGCGGGAAACGAAATCAGCGGCGTGATAACGATCAGCGTCAACCCTAAAACCAGCCACTGCGTCCGCCGAAAAATGGCTTGGGGGTCATACTCGCCCCGGCTAGCGAAGCGAAACAGGGCCGTGTCCATCCGGAAGACCAATAACGCGATGAGCAGGGCCACCCAGAACATCAGGTTACTGATCTGGCCGAATTCATCGTCGGATAACACCCGCGTAATGAAGGGGGTGACGGCGACGAAATTAAGCAGGCGGCCGAGGATACTGCTCAGGCCGTATACCAGGGTTTCTCCGGAAAGTTTCTTTAAAGACACGTTGCAAGGTAGGACGTTGGCTTACTAACGTGGCGGCGTGCGTTTCAGTGCAGCAACAGGAAAAGGACCATCTCACTGAGCAGGGTCAGAAAGCTCACGATAAAATACTTGATCGACGAACTTACGTTCTTGAACTTCAACGAGGCAATCTGGGCGTTGATAAATATCTGGGCCGCCAGGTCGTCGTCCAGCCCCCGTGGAGAGTCCAGCACCTCGTGACTGTACTGCCGAAAAGACTGCATATCGGTGCTATGCCTGACAATCGATCCAAAATAAATGATTGAGCGGTGATCCTGCGTCAGTAATCGCGGGCTTATGCTGCGGAAGCCGAAGTAAATCGCGATGAGGGAGCTGATTCCCGATAGCGTGGTGAGCGAGATCAGCATCCAGGAACCAGAAATTATCTCGAGGATATCCATAACCTTGGTGAAAGCAACGGTGATGAGAACGCCGTAGATCGTGAGGATACCGGTGGCTTTGGCATCCGAATATCGGATCCATCCCAGATTGGCTTCGAGGATGCGCCAGTAGTTTTCCGTTTTTTCGTCCATGTTCAAATTGGCATTATGCGTTAGCCCGGTAACTGTAAGAAATACATGTCCATCTCTCCCTTATGCTTAGCTTCGATCTTGCCGCGGTAGGTGTAGTCGAATTGGTCACGGGTCAGCAGGTACGTGCTTTCGGAAACATTGATCTGGCCCGGCTGGCCAGTTGATTCTATACGCGCGGCTACGTTCACATCGTCTCCCCACACATCATAGGCGAACTTCGTGTGACCGACCACCCCGGTGATAACCGAGCCGGAATGAACGCCGATACGCACCTGGAAAGAAGGCCTGCCCGATCGCCGGCGTTGCCGGTCTTCGGCTTTCAAAAAGCTTACGACTTCCATCGCCGCGACAATCATATTCCGGGCGTGATCCGGTTTGGCGGCAGGAACGCCGCATACCGCCAGGTAAGCATCACCGATGGTCTTGATCTTTTCCACGCCGTGCTTTCCGAAAATGGTGTCGAAAACCTTATAGTAATAGTCCAATTCTTCCACCAGGTCTTCGGCCTCAATCTGTTCCGTCAGTTGGGTGAAGCCTACGATGTCCATGAAGAGAATGGTCACTTCGTCGTGCTTCCGCGGCCGCACCCGCCCGCGCCGCATTAGTTCGGCTGCCGTTTCCTGCGGCAGAATATTCAATAGGAGTTGGTGGGTACGTTCCTTCTC
>JBASAV010000404.1:0-4220 GCA_049650785.1 Lewinella sp.
AGATGGAGCTACGCTGTACTCCACCATTGCCATTCACGGTATTGAAGAGAATCTCTACATCACCCGACTGGATGCAGCGCGTCGCGACCAGATCGATATGTTTGCCGTTCGCGACGGTAAAGTCAAGCATTTGAAGACGCTCGCCTATCGCGATTGTGCGGGTAACGAGTGCCTGCAGATGGACAGTTACATCACCGACGTCAACCTCGACACGAACTTCGACCTCATTCAGATCGCCCGTCGGAAAACGGAAAGTATGGGTACCACTGACGAACGCCGGACCGTGTACCATATGGACACGGACAGTCGCCGCTGGAAGATGACCCAGGAACTGGATGTCAACTGGGAAGGCATTGAATTCTACGATGTGGCTGAAAGCCCCGAGTAATTACTCTTCCTCCGAATCTGCTTGTCTCTCCAATAGCCGCCGGACCTTTCCGAACAACTTTTCCGAAGCGGGGGTGAGTTCTATACCGGCGGGAGGCACCGTATATCCGCTGAGGATGTCGAGCAGCACGTTTACCCGCCCCTCCGTATCGTAGAATTTATTCACGATAGCTATGCGCCGCTGTTCTACCAGACAGTAGCCCGAAGTGAAGTTTCCCTTCTCATAGCGCACGGTGTAGCCGAGTTCTTTCATGAGGGCTTCCAGCTTTTTCAGGGAATGTTTGGTAGTAGATATCATAGGGCGGCGGTGCGCAGGAAAAATGAATTTCGGAGCCCGCAAAGGTAACCGGTGCGTTTGATTCCTTAGTCCGCTCGGCCGTCACTTACCTTTGCTGTATGCGTTTTTTCCTTCCCCTAATTCTGATGGTGGCGCTGGCTTATCCCGCCGATGCCCAGACCTTCCGCGCCGCCGCCCTGGCCGGAGGAAGCCTCAGCCAGGTGGATGGTGACGACCTCCTTGGGTTTCACCAGCCGGGGGTGAGCGCCGGGCTACGGGTAGTCGCCGTCCTCGGGGAACACTGGCGCGTCGGACCTGAGATAATGTACACCCAGCAGGGCGCCAAACGCAACCGTAACAGCCTCAATATTAGCGACTACAGCCTGATTCGTCTTAATACGGTCGAGTTACCGCTGATGGTATTGTATAAGGACTGGCGATTCACGGCCGAAGCCGGCGTGGCGTACCAGCGGTTGATAAACTACCGGGTGGAAGATGCCATAGGGGAAGACATTACCGACAACTTAGACCTACGCAACGAAGCTTTCGCCCTAAACCTGGGCGTCACGCTCTATCTCACCCCGAAGTTGGGAGTCAATTTCCGCTGGTCGCGCCACTTCACCGATTTGCAGATTGCCGAGTCGCCACGCTTACGCGGACGTACGCTTAGTTTGCGGGCGGTTTATGTATTTGGCTCCGGGGAAAGCTTGCCATCCCCTAGCAGCAATTCTCCTGCGCCTTCGCCGCAATAAACTTTTGCCATGCCTTCCGAATCCTTACGTGCCGTCATTGATCTGGGCACGAATACCTTTCATCTACTCATCGCCGCCGTGGAGGAGGGCGATCGTGTCCGCGAAGTATACCGCGAGCGGGTATTCGTCAAGCTGGCCAGCGAAGGGATCGAGACGATCGGTCCGGAACCCTTTCAGCGCGGTTTGGAAACCCTACGCTATTTCGCGGAAGTGATTAAGGGCCACGACGTGACGGAGGTGACGGCCATCGGCACCGCGGCCCTGCGAACCGCCTCCAACGGGGAGGTATTTGTGCGCACGGCGGAAATGGAATCAGGCATCGTGATCCGACTGATCCCCGGCGATCTCGAAGCGGAGCTGATCACGCGTGGGGTGCTGGCGGCCCTGCCCCCGCTCGAAGACCGCATCCTCATCATGGATATCGGCGGCGGGTCGACCGAGTTCATCCTGGCCTCCGAGAACGGCGTGCACTGGCGGCAGTCCTTTCCCATCGGCGCGGCAGTACTACAACGTAGGTTTCACCGGACGGATCCGATTTCAGAGGATGAAATCCGACAGTTGGATGAGTACCTTTCCCGCACGTTACATCCTTTAAAGGAAATGCTGGAGGAGTACCCTGCGCAACACTTGGTCGGGGCGGCGGGAACCTTCGACGTGCTGGCCGATATTCTGCGCGACCCGGATGCTGCCGTCCACCCGACCAGCCAGCGACTGAAATTGGATCGCCTGGAAGCGCTACATTTTCAGATCGTTGCCTCTACGGCAACGGAGCGCCTGGCTATAGAAGGCGTACCCGCCGAGCGCGTAGACCTGATCGTGGTGGCCATGCTGCTCATTCGCTTTGTTATGCAGCTCGGAAATATTCACCGGATTACCGTAAGTGAGTACGCTATGAAGGAGGGCATCTTGCTGGGTACGGAGGGACTGCCGGTCACGACATTATGATCAGTGGGTCTGGTCGAAATCCTGGATCACGCCCAGGATCAGCATAATATCCGTGTAGAATTGCCGGATTAGCTGAAAAGAGACATTGGACCGGAAAAAGTGCGGTTCGAGCAGATCATAGCCGTGCTCCAATCCAATAAAGAGGTCCTGATTGTGGACCGAGAAGTAGAGGTCGCGCTTCTCGCGTTCGTGAAAGCTCAGGAGGGCCTCCTGCATGGAGGGAGTCAGAATACCCGCCACCTTCGTACCGGGATGCGCGTAAACGGCAAAGATCTCGCGGAATCCTTCATTCATGATTTCCACGTCGGCCGACCGTCCGTTCGCCCCTACGTAGGCGTCGACGGTCCGCTTAAGCCGGCGCAGTTTGTGACGCGGCCATACGGAAACCCGCCCGCTGGTCGGCTCATTGAAAATAGCGTGGACGAACAACCCGCTGAATACCAGCTGTAGGCGGTTACTGGCGGGACTGATCTCCTGCACGTAGGCTTCCCCCATCTCGAAGGCCATCTCCCCCACCAGACCCCGGATGTAATCCTCCGCCTTGTAACTATCGGGATCCGGCCGGAAGAGCCCGCTACGCTCAAATCGGTCCCGCAAGATCGGGCGCTTCGATTCGTACTGCAGACTGCGGTAGTTAGGTAGTTCGTTGATAAAGTCAAGGAGAAGCCGCATGATAGCCGGCTTGAAAGATTGCCGAAAGCGCTCGATACGCAGATACAGCGAACCGATGTAGAATATCACGGGCACGACCACCAGGAGGATCAGAAACCCGAGGTCGTACACCAGAAAAACGATGATGACCGCCAAAATTCCAGCAAGGGATAAGGCGATACCGCGCAGAATTCGCTTGCGAAGGCCCTCGAGTCGGAGGAGTTCGGGGCGAATGGTGGTGTTGTAGTACAACCGGAGTTCCGAAAGTCGGGGCGGTATCATAGTAAACTGGATCGGGGGCAAAATACAACCTTGGCCCCTACCCGCGGTGTCTTCTTAAAAACCCTTATCTTTGCGCGCTTATGCAGAACCGCATTCTTTTCAGTGTCCTGTTTTTTGTTATGCTCTTCACGGCTTGCCGGTCCGAGTTCGAATCGATCCGTACCAGCAACAATCCGGAAACGATCCTGATCAAGGCCAATCAGTACTATCTGGCCGAGGAATACCAACGGGCGCAAACCCTGTACGAACTGGTGATAGCGCCCTACCGCGGTCAGGCACAGGCCGAGCAGATCGCCTACCGCTACGCCTATACCTATTACTACACCGGGCAGTACGTGCTGGCCAGCTATTACTTCAAGCAATTTGCCACCACCTACGGCGGCAGTAGCCTGCGGGAGGAAGCAGATTTCATGTCCGCCTTCAGCAACTACCAGCTGAGTCCTACCTACCGACTGGATCAGAGCTACAGTGTGAAAGCCATCGAAGCCTTCGAGGAATTCGCCAACCGATATCCGGAAAGCGAACGTGTCACCCAGGCTAACTCCCTGATCGATGAGATGCGGGCCAAGATGGAACTGAAGGACTTTGAGTCCGCTAAATTGTACATGGACATCGAGCGCTACGAATCGGCGCTGACCAGCTTCAGTAATGTACTCAAGGAGTATCCGGAGACCCAGCGCGCCGAGGAAATTCGCTACCTCATGGCCCGGGTACAATACGAATATACCAGTCGAAGCTTCCTGGCCCGCAAGCCGGAGCGACTGCGCTCGACGATCGAGCTATCGGAGAATTTTATCAACCGATACCCCGACAGCGAGTACGTGGAGGAGGTCACCAAATACCTCAACGAATCAATCGAAGAATTAAAAGAAATAGAAAATGTCTGACATTAAAGCCCGCGCTCAAGGAATGAGCCCCGATACCGC
>JBASAV010000405.1:0-5848 GCA_049650785.1 Lewinella sp.
GAAAAGTCATCGCTATTCTCCAGGCCCACGTTGAACTTGTAGCGTAGTCCCTTGAGTAGCTCGACCTGGACGTAGGCGTTGCCGATCAGCTTGAGGAAGTTGATCTTTTCCCTCAGCAGATCGGTCACGGCTACCTGGTTCTTGGCGTAGGTGACGGCATCCACCGTACCCAGGCCCCACCCCCCGGGGTTCGTATCGGAGATATATCTATCACCCCGGACCGGAATCACGGGCAACATCGATACCATATCGTAGAAGGGATTACCGGTATCGAATCCTCCCAGTGGTTGTTCAATGTTGTTATTAGTCAGGACCAGGTTTTCCCCGATGGTGATGCGGCCTAGGTCCAGGGTACTGTTGACGCGAAAGGCCGTCCGGTTGAAGCCCCGACCGATGATCACGCCCTCGTTACGGAAGTGGCTACCCGAGACAAAGTATTTCAGGTTGTCCGAGCCACCCGAAGCGGAAAGATTGGCGTCGAGCGTGCTGCCGTTCTTGATGATTTCATCCTGCCAGTCGGTGTCGATGTTCGGATCGAAATCGGAACCGACCGAAGCGGGGGGTTCAAGACCGGAATTCTGGTAGCTCGTGCGCTGCAGTTCCGCAAAACCCGATGCGTCCATCACGTCCCAGCGTTGGGGGATCTGTTGAATGCCGGTCGTGACGCTGAGGGACGGGCGGATCGGGCCTTTACGTCCCGATTTGGTGGTGATGATGATCACGCCGTTCGCCGCCCGAGACCCATAGATGGCCGCCGCGGAGGCGTCCTTCAGGATTTGCACGCTCTCGATGTCATTATTATTGAACGTGACGTTCGCGTCGGCGATCATACCATCGATGACGTACAGCGGACTGGTATTTACGAAACTCGCCGCGCCGCGTATTTCGATGACCGCCCCCGAGCCCGGTGCTCCACCGTTGCGGACCGTGATGCCCGAGGCAAGCCCCTGCAGGGATTCGGCGAGGGAGTTGGATACCGTTTTGTTGATCTGCTCCGAGGGTACGACCGCGGTGGCGCCGGTCAGATCGGATCGTTTGACTTCCTGGTAGCCGATAACAACGACCTCACCCAGGTTGCTGATATTTTCGCTCAGGTCGATGGTGAAGGTCGTTTGTCCGGCGACCGCGATCGTTTGGGGGTCGTAGCCTATATAGGTAACCTGGAGACTGTCGGTCCCGTCGACATCTTCCAGGGTAAAGGCGCCATCCACATCGGTGACCGTCCCCTTCGTTGTCCCCTTTACCGTTACGGTGGCTCCTATAAGTGGTCCGTCATCGTCGGAAACCGTACCGGAGACGGTTAGCAGCTCCTGGGATTGGAGTAATCCGCCGCCAAGAAGCAGGCACGCCCAAAGGCAGGCCCGGATAATAGTTTTTACTTGCATGATCAGGTAGGTTGAAAATTGGCTACTCAGTAATTCGCAATAATTCACTGCTATGTATTGAATAGCCAATTTTTATTCTGACATCCAATGTATAATATCATTCAAGTTCCTTTTCAACTATACCGGTCAATTCCTGATCAATATGTTGCATAGGCCCGGTTCAGCACCCTTTGACTGGAGTTTGCACCAAATTGTACCGATGACGGGACGTATTGTCGTGCCCTCCCACCGAGTCAGGCATTATACCTGCGCGCCGCCGCCCGCACTCTTGGTAATTTGAATATATTAGCCTGAGCTGCCCTTTTCACCGGAATTGGCTGCGATCAATTATGCCGATACCTAACCGAAAAAACACACATCATAGAGCAGGAGCCCCTCGCCGCATGGTCATGCTCCTGTGGGTAGTCCTTGGGGGATGGTGCCATTCGGAGGTGCGAGCACAGCCTTATTACTTTAAAAATTACGAGGTCACCGACGGCTTATCCCACAACACCATCCACTGCGCCGCCCAGGATGATCTGGGGTTCATGTGGTTCGGGACGAAGAATGGCCTCAACCGGTTTGACGGCTACGAATTCCGCTGGTATCAGTCGGACTCCACCACGGCGGGGGCGCTAGGTAGTAATTTCATCGAGTGTCTGGAATTCGCATCCGGCCGCCTTTGGGTGGGTACGGACAACGGACTGTTTGCCGGGAGCGCGCACGGCGAACCCTTTGCGCTGATCCCGGGTACGGAAGACCTGCCGATCCTGGACATTGCCCCCGCCCCGGACGGCCAGGTCTGGGTGATTGCGGCTCAGACATTGCTGCGCATCGATTCGGCTAACGGGAGGGAAACGGGTCGCTATGACCGTCCGGAACTACTACCCGCCTTTCGGGTGGACGTCGACCCCGCCGGCGCCGTGTACCTCGCTACGGAAAACGAGCTTTTTCAGTACGACCCGGACGCAGATCGCTTCGCGGCACTTGACCTTGCCTTTCCTACCGCCACCAGCTATCCGCTGCAGTTTTCATCGCTTTGCGCGCTGTCGGAAACCAGCCTGGCCGTGGGCACGGTGAGCCACGGGGCCTTTCTGGTGGACCTGCCGGCTGGAACGGCCGTACCCCTGACGGGCGGAACGGAAAGACGGTACGTACGGGACTTCCTGCAGCACGGTAACGAACTATGGATCGGCACGGAGAATGGCATCTATGTCTATAATCTGTTATCCGGAGCCACCACGCACTTGGCGAAAAACCCGGGCGAACCCTACGGGCTGTCCGATAATGCTATCTACAGTCTTTACGAGGATCGCGACCGTGGCGTATGGGTGGGAAGCTACTTCCGGGGGATTCACTACTACAGTCCGGCCCTGACCGGTTTCGAGAAGTTCCTCCCGGTGGCCGGGCAGAACTCGGTGAGTGGTATGGCGGTACGGGAAATGCAGCAGGATGGGAACGGACAACTCTGGATCGGCACCGAGGACGCCGGCCTGAACCGCTACGATCCGGGTACGGGCCAGTTCACCCACTTTGGCCTACAGGCGGAAGGAGGATCCGAAAGCGTCACCAATATTCATGGTATACTGGTGGTAGACGAGGAGGTGTGGGTAGGCACCTTCCAGAACGGTTTGTTTGTCGTCAATGCCGAAACGGGAGCGGTAAAACGCCACCGGGTGGCAGGGGAAGAAAGCGGGCTGAGGAGCAACTTCATCTTCTCGCTGTACCGGACAACGGACGACACGGTGATCGCCCTGACGGCCTCCGGGCTGCAACGATACGACCCGGAACTGGATCGATTTGTCCTGCTCGAGGGATTTCCACCCGACTACTTTTATACATCCTTTCTGGAGGATAGCCAGGGAGGGCTCTGGGCCGGCACCTACTGGGACGGGCTGTACCGGTACGATCCCCGGGAAAAGCGCACGACTTCCTACCACACCGGCACCACCGACCATCGCCTCGGCAACGATGCCATCAACGGCATCTTCGAAGACGGCAAGCAGAACATCTGGATACCTACCGAAAACGGACTGAACCGGATTCGCCTCACGGACGGCCAGGTGACCCGCTACGGAAAGGCGGATGGCTTCCCCAGCAATGTATTCTATACTGTGCAGGAAGACGCGCGGGGTGCCTTGTGGATGAGTACCGCTAACGGCCTGGCCTGTTACCATCCCGGAACCGGCCGAGTAGACACCTACGGAACGGAGAACGGCTTACCAAGCAATCAATTTAATTACAACTCCGCCCTAACGGACACTTCGGGCCGGATGTATTTCGGAACGGTGGAGGGTTTCGTATCCTTCGATCCTTACGATGTCCGCTTTAACAAGCAGGACCCCCCGGACGAATTGGTACTGACCGATTTACAGATCCCCGCCGCCGCAGCCGGAGAGGCGTCCTCGGCCTACCGGCGGGCCTTGGCTACCGGGCTGGTAAACCTGCCCTACGACCGATCTACGTTCAGCCTCTCGTTCTCCGCGCTGGAGTATACCTCCCCCAAACTGACCGAGTACCAGTATACGATCAACGGCCTGAACGATGGTTGGATTGACCTGGGCTACACGAACGAGATTCACTTTACCGACTTGCAAGCCGGAGCATACGGTCTGACCTTACGCGTGCGCGGCCACAACAGCGAATGGAGCGGCCTCACGCAATTTCTCCGCCTGCGTATCGCTCCGCCCTGGTGGCGAAGTGGCTGGGCGTATGCCGCCTACTTGACGACGGGCCTGGCACTCAGTCTGCTCTTACTCCGTCTCTACCACCGCTATAATCGCGAAAAAGCGGAGCAACGGCAGCGACTGTTCGAGCACGAAAAGGAAAAGGAACTCTACCGCGCCAAAATCGAATTCTTCACGAATATCTCCCATGAGATTCTGACTCCCCTCACCCTCATCCAGAATCCGGTGTCCAAGGCGCTGCGTCACGCGGAGGGGGATGAGCGGATGTACCCGCTACTGAGCATGGTGCACCGCAACACCACCCGGCTGGTCAACCTAGTCAGGCAATTGCTCGATTTCCGCAAGATGGAGATGGCCACCCCTACCCTATCCTTCGTACGGGTAGATATCGAATCATTGATCGGCGACACCCTCGAGCGGTACGCGGCGGATGCCCACGAACGAAAAATGACCATCCGGTTCCGGGGGACCGAGGAGCCGCTCTACGCCTACGTCGACGAGGAGGCGTTCCGCAAAATCGCCGGCAACCTGCTCGAGAATGCGCTCAAGTACGGAGAGCGGCGGGTCGACCTTCAGTTGATGACATCTGCGGATACCTTCACCCTTCGTGTGACGAACGACGGTTCCCCTATCCCGGCCACGGAACACCAGAATATTTTACGTCCGTTTTACCGGCTTCCGGAGCATGCCGATCGGCCGGGCACCGGTTTGGGATTACCCCTGGCCCATTCACTCGCCGAGCTACACGGTGGCTCCCTTAAACTGGACACCACCTCCGTATCCGACACGACCTTCGTGGTCACCCTCCCTATTCACCACCGCGATGGATTTGAACTGCCGGAAAATCAGGCAGTCGGCAGCACCGAGTCCAACGGCCCGGGCTCTCCGCTTCGGTCCACGAATGCGTACACGCACACGGTTCTCCTGGTAGAGGATAATCCCGATCTGCTCGCGTTTATGGCCAAGGAGCTGTCGGGACATTTTGCTATCCTGCAGGCCACCGATGGGGCCGAGGCACTGGAACAGCTGGAGCAGCATACCGTCCAGCTCGTCGTCAGCGACGTGAAAATGCCGCGCATCGATGGCTTTACGCTGTGTGAAACCATTAAAGGCGATGTCAAATACAGTCACCTGCCGGTGATTCTGCTGACGTCCCGCAATGAATACAGTGCCGAGCTGACGGGACTGGAACACGGCGCGGATGCCTACATCACCAAACCCTTCGTCATCGAATACCTGCGGGCACGGATCCGCAACCTGCTGGACAATCGCGCCCGCATCGTAGACCACTTCGGTCGAAGCCCGTTGGCGCACTTGCAAACAATAGCCCAGTCACCGATTGACGAAGACTTCACCCGCAAACTGGACGCCGTCATCCAGGAGAACATCACCGACGCGGACCTCAACGTGGAAACCCTGGCCGAACGGATGCACATGAGCCGGTCGACCCTCTACCGTAAGATCCGGGACATTAGCGACTCCAACCCCAACGAACTGATTAATCTGGTTCGCCTTAAAAAGGCCGCCGAACTGCTCCGTACCCGCAAATACAAAGTGTACGAAGTAGCGAATATGGTGGGCTACAATTCCGCTACCAGCTTCGGCCGCAACTTCAAAAAGCAATTCAAGGTATCCCCCGGCGACTACGCTAAATCGGATGACTTGGTGACCTAGCACGTGCTGCTCCGCCAAGCCACCGCCCCGCTGGTCCGCCGAGCCACCCGGAGAACTCTCCGCCCAGAGATATTGCAGCGGCTCGTCTGCCCAGCTATCACCAAAAAGCGTCCCCGAACCCAT
>JBASAV010000406.1:0-8273 GCA_049650785.1 Lewinella sp.
GAATACAACGCCCCGCTTATTCTCGCGGGCTCCTTCCTGTACCGCCCGCACCATTGTTCCGGAGCTGATGATAAGCAGGAAGGACATGAATGTTACAAAGATGAGCGGTGCTTCCCCGTTCGGAAAGATTTCGTTGATGCCGAAGGGCACCGTTGCAAATACTTTATCGGGAACCGGCCAGCTCGCACTACTGAATCGCAGGGCGCCGTAGGAAATCAGGAATCCGGCAAAGGTGAAGGCATCGGACAACAGGAAGTACCACATCATGAGCTTCCCGTAGGAAGTACGAAATGGCTTCCGATCGCCTCCGGACCAGTCGCTGTTTAGCTCAGGTTTGTGATCCTCGGCGATTATGATGTCCGTATCTCTTTCTTCGGTCATGTCGGTAAGGTTAAAATTATGGGGTAACGAACTAGCGTTGAAGGCTGAGGAAGATGATAAGATAGATCCAGAGAACATCTACGAAATGCCAGTAGATCATGGTCAGTTCGAGGCGCAACTTGCGGGCGGGCGTGTTGCGTATGCGCCGGATGTAGGCGACCAATAGCGTCACGAAAAGCGCCGCCAGTCCACCTACCACATGCACCGCATGCAACCAGCTAATGGCATAGATAAAGTCTCCTGAAGGATTGATTTTCAGTGGAACCCCCTGTGCTGCGAGATCTTGCCAGCCTACAAACTGCAGGACCACGAAGGCAATACCGAGGAGAAAGCTCACCGTCAACAAACCTTTATATACACCCATAGCCTCCCGTTTGAAGGCTTGGTATGCAGCGTGCAAAGTTAGGCTACTAACGACGATGACCAAAGTGTTGACGTAGAAAATGGTTGGGATAGAAAATTCCAGCCAGTTTCCCGAAGCCCGGCGTACGATATAAGCGCTGGTCAGCGCGATGAACATCATCACCAGGCTTCCCAATCCAATGTACATCAGCATCTTCAACGGGTGAAGCTTGCTACGCCGGGTTACGGCTTCCATACGGGGATCCAGGGTTGTTTCAATTGCACTCATCACATAAACATTTTACCGGCCCAGAAAATCGTAAAGACTAAAGGAAGGTAAGCGAATGAGTAAAACATCATGCGCAGGGCCGTTGTCCGTTCCGGACGTTGATAGAAAGCGAAAGCAAAGCGCGTGAAGAGCAAACTGAGCAGCACTGACGCGCCGGCGGCCCACCAGGTGGTGACGCCAAGTAGAAAGGGGAGGACGGCTAGTGGTATAAGCACCAGCGTGGCCACGATGGAATCGCGACCTAGCGTATGGGCATCTACCTCACCGCTGGCCAATTCGGGAACCAGCTTAAATCCGGCTCGTTGGTAATCGGCGGCGCCCAGGTAGCCAATGGCGTAGAAATGGGGAAGCTGCCAGAAAAATTGAATTGTAAACAGGGTCACCCCAAGACCGGTGATGGCTCCTTCTGCTGCAGCCGATCCGATGAGGGCGGGTAGAGCGCCGGGTACCGCCCCAACCAGTACGGCGATCGGTCCTACGCGCTTAAGGGGCGTGTAGACGAAGGCGTAACTCATCAGGGAAAGCATGCCAAGGATAGCCGTCCAGGGATTAAATAGGGCCAACAGGGCGACGCCGCCCAGACTGGCAAATCCGGCCATGAGCAAAGCGTCGCTGGTCGACATGCGACCTTCCGCCAACGGACGATTTTTCGTGCGGGTCATTTCCCGATCGAAGTCTTTCTCGAGAATTTCGTTGAGTATGTTGGCCGCGGCGGTGGTCAGAAAACCTCCGGCGGTGAGCACGGCAATGGCCCACCAACTGACGCCTCCAGACCCCAATGCTACCAGATAAGCCAAGACCGAGGATAAGACCACGGTGGCCGACAGGCGAAATTTAACGAGGGCTGCCAAGTCGTTCAGCCAGCGGCTGAAATCCGAGGTAACGGTCTGACTTGTTGAGGTTACTTTCATATACCAGTAGCGATGGCCCAGGTGGTCGCGTAAAGTTGCGGAACCCCCTGAGCCATCGGTTTACCTATATACCCAAAACGGGCGGTTGATTAATGCGGCTCAGACTCCGTTTCCAGCGGGGGGTGCATCTGCGAGATGTTGTCGATGCCGTCTTTGCTGTAGTCATAAGCCCAACGCTGTACGGTTGGTAGCTTACCTGGCCAGTTGCCGTGACCGGGCAGAATCGGTGTAGTCCATTCCAGGGTGTTCGCCTGGTAAGGGTTGCGTTCGGTGACCACCTTACCCCGCCAGATGCTGTAGAAGTAGTTAATGACGAACAGGATCTGGAAGCCGAAGGTAAGCAGCGCGGCAATCGTGATGAATTTATTCATCCCATCGAAGTGTCCGAAGGCCTGGAAGCTATCGAAGCTGTAGTAGCGGCGAGGTACACCGGCCATACCCAGGTAGTGCATAGGCCAGAATACACAGTACGCACCGATCATGGTTCCCCAAAAGTGCAGATTACCGAGGGTCTTATTCATGAACCGTCCGTACATCTTCGGGAACCAGTGGTAGATTCCAGCAAACATGCCGAAGAAGGCAGCAACACCCATGACGATGTGGAAGTGAGCTACTACGAAGTAAGTGTCGTGCAGCTGGATATCCAGTGCCGAGTTACCCAACCAGATACCGGTCAGACCACCCGAGATGAACATCGAAACGAATCCGATGGCAAAGAGGCTGGCGGGATTGAACCGAATGTTACCTCCGTAGAGGGTGGCAATCCAGTTGAACACCTTGACCGCGGAGGGTACGGCAATAATCAGCGTGAAAATCACGAAGAAGTTAGCAATGAAGGGGTTGATACCCGACATAAACATGTGGTGAGCCCAAACGATGAAGGCCAGAAAGGCAATCGCAAGAATGGAGAACACCATGGCCTGATAACCGAAGATCGGCTTACGACTATTGACGGAAAGGACCTCCGAAACAATACCGAAGGCCGGCAGAATAATGATGTATACCTCAGGGTGCCCAAGGAACCAAAACAAGTGCTGGTATAGAATCGGGCTACCACCAACGTGATCAAGAGCCGCGCCGCCAATATATATGTCACTGAGGTAAAAGCTCGTTCCGACGCCACGATCCAGCATCAGCAGAAAGAAAGCTGACGTTAGTACGGGGAAGGAAAGGAGACCCAGAATAGCCGTCACGAAGAAGGCCCAGATCGGCAGTGGCAGGCGCCACATGCTCATCCCTTTAGTACGGAGGTTCAGTACCGTAGTGATGTAGTTGATACCACCCAACAGTAGCGAAACGACCAGAAGTACGAGGGAAATAGTCCACAGCGTCATACCGGCTCCGGATCCGTCCATAGCCTGGGGAAGTGCGGAAAGCGGCGGGTAAGCCACCCATCCACCCGCGAAGGGGCCGGTAGAAAGGAAAAGGGAAGCAAACATGATCGTACCGGAGACAAAGAAGAACCAGTAGCTCAACATATTCAGCAGCGGAGACGCCATGTCCCGGGCACCGATCATCAAGGGTATAAGCAGGTTACTGAAAGTTCCTGAGAGACCCGCCGTAAGTACGAAGAAGACCAGGATCGTACCGTGCATCGTAACGAGTGCATAGTAAAAGTCAGGAGCCAGGGTACCGATACCGTCAGAATTGACGGTGATCCACTTACCCAGTAGCGGCTTGATCCAGGTTAGACTCTCGTCCGGAAAGCCTAATTGCATCCGGAAGATGAGGGACATTACCGCACCGATAACCGCCCAAAACATCCCCGTGATGAGGAACTGCTTGGCGATCATCTTATGATCCTGACTGAAAACGTAATGGCTAATGAAGTTCGACCGATACTTATCTCCGTGATGGTGGTCGTGGAAATGATCGTCGTAACCAAATTCCTCAATGAGTGCGTCGTCGCGCTTCAGGGGGGCCGTCGTTAATACTGCTGTAGCCATGGAATTCAGATTATTAGGTATTTCTTTTAAGATAGCTTACTTGGAGGGATTGTCGACAAATGCCGGTTCGGATACCTCTCCCTTTGTAATGTAAAATTCGGTCCGACGGTTGCGGGCACGCCCTTCATCCGTGTCGTTTGTCGTGACGGGACGATCTGCGCCGTAGCCCCGACTGTCAAGACGAGTGCGATCGATGCCAGCATCTATGAGATACTGCCGCACAGCACGTGCACGATCCTCACTCAAACCCAGATTGGCCGCCGCATCGCCGGTGTTATCGGTATGCCCCATGAGCATCGCGGAGTAGTCTTCATTTTCTTCCAGGAAAGAAATCATATCGTCCAACTGGTATTCACTATTATCGGTGAGCGCCGCACTACCCTCTTCGAAGGTGACGAATTCCAGATTAATGATGTTATCCTCATTGCTAGGAGTAGAGATGGCCTGATTCGTCATTCGGGTAAAGTCTTCCCTCCGCTGACGGATGTCAGCCATAAAGAGCGGATCATCTTCCGTCCCCTTCACGTTGGCCTCGTAGTAGCTGGATTGTCCGGCGTACCATTCGTCGAAGTCTGCCTGCTCCATAATGATGACATTCTTCTTCATGGAGTAGTGTCCTTTGCCACAGAGTTCCGCACAGGCTAGCTCATAGTTCTGTGTTTCCCACAGGGCCAGACCTTCCTCGGAATCCGGATCGACTCCTTGATATTCTTCGTATTCGGATAGACCGCGACGCCATTCCTTAGTGGTCTTGCGTGGGGTAAAGACGAAATACGTCGGCAGTCCGGGAACAGCATCCATTTTTACACGGAACTGGGGCAGGTAGAAGTCATGAAGTACGTCACGTGCAATGATGCGCACCCGTACTTTCTGATCGACTGGCAGGACAACATCACTCACGTGGATGTCGTCGTGATTCTTTGGATCTGTCCAGTCCTGGCCAAGCGGATTGGCACCAGTAATGAGGCGGAAATCACGTCGGCCAAGCAGACCGTCAGGACCGGGGTATCGCATCTGCCATCCGAACTGGTAGCCAGTAGCTTCCACTTCCATGTAATTGTCATCCTCGCCAACGTCGCTCATGATAGTGTTCCAGGCGTCCAGTCCACCTACTACGAGAAAGGTCATTACGATAGCGGGAATACCCGTCCAGACCAACTCGATGGTGTTGTTGTGGCTGATGTACTGTGCCTTGTGCCCCTTGCGAGTCCGGTACTTGTAAGCGTAGTAGAAAAGAAAGATGTGGGTAAGAATGTAGGCCACGTACGTAACCGCCAGGGTCCACTTCATCATGCTATCGATCTCCTCGCCGTGTACGGAGGAGGACTCGTGCGGGCCGAAACCCAGCATGTAATTCTTGAAGTAGTAAGCAGAAACGGTGGTTACCACCAGCAGGACAACCATGAAGACCATGAGTCCCTTGCCCTGGTTGGCCACGTTCTGAGCTTCAACCTCTTCACTACCACGGAGCTGCTTCGCCAAATCGCGAACACGCGCAATCTGAAAGATGATCAGCAGTAGCAGTACGATACAAAATAAGACGATCAGCGTAGTCATTCCTTTAAATTAGCTTCGTTCCCTCCGGCTTTCTTCAAGGCTGCCGGATGTAAAATTAACGAGTGCGAGGATAGATGGTTACCCTTTTACACCTTGTTTAGACTGAGTCTAAATAACCTACTTCTAGGTATGGTGATGGAGGCTTTCCTCCAGGTAGGGATCATGTTTGGGCTCTATTCGTGCGGTGCTCAGCTTGCTAAGAACAAAGAACAAGAACCCACCCAGGAAACCGAGAAAGGTGCCTATTTCTAGCAGGCCAGGGAGCGTGTAACCCGACTTGTAGCCGAGCGTATGTAGAGCTTCACTGTGCCCTCCGGCTGCTTCCAGGTGACCGACCATTTCATCGCTGTCGAAGTTTTCCTCCTGGATGTAATGATTGGGCTCGAAAATATCCGCATCGGTTCGGTCAGTAGAGGTGGCTAGTTCGTCGGTTCCTTCCCCTCCCGTAGAGGGACTTCCACCGCGGAAATCATTCGTTACCGGTACGCCTTCGTTTTGTGCAGAGGCATCAAAATGGACATTGTCGTTATCGATGTCGTCCTGATTCTGCCCGGGGGCATCCGTCAGGTTATCGCCTTCACTAACAACTTCACCCTGTGCCAGCGTAGCGGTTTCCTCGCCGTCATGGCCGGCGGCATGTTGATCGTGTCCTAGCTCATCCTCACCGTGAGATGCGGCACCCATTTCTGCGAGATCACCTTCATCCCCGTGAGCACCCTCGTGTTCAGCCATTTCGATAAGAGACAGGCGAGCTCCCGGCTTGATCATACTGAAGAAATCCAGCCAGTGGCCGAAAAAGACCAGAGCGGAGGCAAAGAAAAGCGTTCCCATTTTGCGCTTGGTGTCGTTGCGCATCAGGATTAAGAAGGGTAGCAAGAAATTCAATCCGATGTTACTCCAGAAGAGAACGGGATAGTTGTCCATGCGCTCCCGGAAGTAGATCGTTTCCTCACCCACATTGGCGTACCAGATCAGCATGAACTGGCTAAACCAAACGTAGGTCCAGAAAATGGAGATAGCAAAGAGGTATTTGCCGAGGTCGTGAAAGTGCTCCTGATTGACACCGGGGAAGTACCCGCGGGATTTCAGGTAGATCAGTAGCATGATCGTCAATGCAGTCATGGCCACGAAAAGCGAGGCAGACGCATACCAGGCAAACATCGTGGAATACCAGTGACTGTCGATGGACATGATCCACTGCCAGATCAGCGCAGCCGAGGTGAATCCAAAGATTGGCAGGAATGCTGCCGCCCAGAACTTGTATTTTTTGTAGTAAGTGAACTTGCTGTCACGGTCGTCCAGGTCTTCGGCAATACTGATGTTCCGCATCTTCCCGATCATGAAGTACCAAAGCCCCATAAAACCGATAGTTCCGAAGGTGTACCAGTATTTATTCAGGAAGGACGACTTGTGCGTGAGAATGGCGTCAGACGCCACCGCCGCCTCGTCATTCCAGTGGTAGAGGTGGTGACCATGGGTAAAGAGTCCGACGATAAGCACCCCCATCAGGAAAAGGCCTGGAAGCAGGAACATGCCGAACGTTTCCCAGAGCCGCTTGAACTGAACGAACCAACCGGCGTAAGCCGTCGTGAAGGCGGCCAGTGCGAATCCGGCGATAGCGGCGATGCCGATAAAGAAAACGGAATTATGCAGGAAGTTGGTCCAGAAACGCATATGATGCCCTTCACCACCATCCGCGAAGAAAGTAATGAGAAGGCACAAAACGCCAACCCCCATCAGGGCGAGGGTGGTAATCTTTGCGCGGGATGAAAAAACGAAAGTCTCCATGTATAGGATATTCGGGTTGGGACCGGCGGACCGGCCCGGATGGTTGGGTTTCTTATTTCTTCTGTAGTCCGGACTGGGCGTCGGCGGGCTCCCCGTCAGTGGCATCACTGATCAGGGCTTCTCCCTGGGAATCTTCCGTATCGCTGTCCTGCTGAGCTAGCGGGTCGATATTCCCCATTGGGGTAGCCAGGGCGGGATTTAAGGTATTGACCTGCTGGTTGTACTCTGTCTCCGTTTCCCGGGCCTGTAGGGACCGGATGTAGTGGATGACCTGCCAACGCTCCTCGTAGTTCATCTTGTCGGCGTAGGCCCCCATCACGTTATAACCGTACATGATGGCGTGGTAGTACCGGCCATTCGAAGCCTCGATAAACTCATCCCGTATGAAGCTTGCGGGTTGAGCCGGATACTTCGCCTGGGGGTTCTTCTCCGTATCGTAGATATACCCTAATCCATCACCCGCTTCACCGTGACAAATGGCACAGAAGATGGAGTACAGATTACCACCGCGAATCATTCCTTCGTCGGTAATGGGAAATGGATTCGAGGCGTTGTCGGCAATGGCCGCTTCGCGTCCTTCGGGTGTATCCTCGTAGTAGTACGGAACGTGTCCGTTAGTTGGGATAGCTATCGCGTTGGGATAATCGTTATCAACAATGCTGCCCCGCATATTTTCTGCCTCGTCGAGGGTGGAGGGCGGCTGCATGCCCGGAATGTACTGCCCGGCGTATCCACGTGGTACGGTACCCTTTACGGTGTACTTCGGGTAAGCCAATTCGCCGAGTTTTACGGTCGAACGATCATCCCAGGTATTGTAATAATAGTAATTGTACGTATTGGCTTCCATGGCCACGGAGTGGGCCATATCGGGCATATACTCACTTCCCGTGAACTCACCTTCGGCGTCGGAACAAGCCGTAAGCAAGACCGCGAAGAGAAGCGACATGATCAGATGATGCAATTTCATGCGAGGGGGTTTTGGGGGCAGCGCCAGTCTAGGCGGCTACCGTTGTTTGGTGTACGGTTTCTACACCGGTACGATCGAAATAATCGCGTAGA
>JBASAV010000407.1:0-2685 GCA_049650785.1 Lewinella sp.
CGAGGGTATCGTCACCCTGGAAGATGTGCTGGAAGAGGTCATCGGTGATATTCACGATGAATTTGACGAAAATGAGGAGATCGTTTACCAGCGTATTGACGACCTGAACTACGTTTTTGAAGGCAAAACCATGTTGAACGATGTGTATCGGTTGCTGGAGTTGCCCGATAGCACCTTTACCTCGGTAAAGGGAGAGGCTGAATCCCTCGCCGGCCTGCTATTGGAGATCCTGGGTCGGTTACCGGAATCGGGGGAGGAGATCGTGTACAATAGTTATCGTTTTCAGGTTATGGCGGTTAATAAGCGCCGCATACAGGAAGTGCTGCTAACCCTCCCCGAACCTTCCGATAACGAAACCGACACCGAGCAGTAACCATACAGGCAGCTATGTACGGAAAAGAAGAACAGCGGCAACTCTATACCCGCTCCAAGGAATACCTAGAAGGGGATGTCGACCTTAGCCCGGAAGAACAGCTCCCGGAACTTCGCTCCCTACTGCGCTACCACGAATGGCGTTACTACGTACAGGATGATCCGGTACTCGGTGATTTTGAATACGATAGCCTGTTCAAACTGGTCGAAGCTCTCGAAGCTGACCACCCCAATTTGGTCACCCCCGACAGCCCCACGCAGCGGGTAGGTAGTGATCTCACGGGCGACTTCACCAGCGTTCCCCACCTCACCCCGATGCTCAGTCTAGGCAACAGTTATAATGCCGAAGACCTGGCGGAATTCGACCGGCAGGTGAAACGGATGCTGAACCTGGACGAAGCGGAGGAACTGGCCTACGCGGTAGAACCCAAATTCGACGGCGGTACGATTGCCCTGGTCTACGAAAACGACCGACTCGTACGCGCCGCTACCCGCGGCAATGGCGTCCTGGGGGAGGAGATCACCCACAACGCGCGGGTCATCAAATCCATTCCGCTGACCGCCCGTTTCAGTGAGCACGGACTGCACCGGGTGGAGTTGAGGGGGGAGGTCATCATCCGCAAGGACCGGTTTCAAGCTATGAATGCGGCCCGCGGCGAAGCCGGGCTCACCCTCTTTGCCAATCCCCGTAATACCGCCACCGGAGGGCTACGGATGAAATCTCCAACGGAAGTTGCCGACCGCAATCTCGAAGCCTTTATTTACAGTTTCGGGTACGGCACGGATGCGGAGGGCAACGATGCCGTCCAGACGCTCGGCACGCATACGGAAGCGCTGAATGTGTTAGCCGCTTTAGGTTTCAAGGTTCCGACCGCAGGCTACGAACGGACCGAGACGGCCGCCATCTCCGGTGCCGCAGACTTCTGCAAGGAGTGGGAAGCCAAGCGCGACGAATACCCCTACGAGATCGACGGTATGGTCGTCAAAGTGGACGATCTGGCCCTACAGGAACGCGCCGGCTACACCAGTCACCATCCGCGGTGGGCTATCGCCTACAAGTTCGCGGCCAAGCAGGCCACTACCACGCTGCTGAACGTAGAATATCAGGTTGGCAAGATCGGCACCATCACCCCGGTAGCCAAGACCGAGCCCGTTGCCCTGGCCGGCGTCATGATCAGCAGCGTCTCCCTGCACAACGAGGACTTCATCCGTGAAAAGGACTTGCGCCTGGGCGATAAAGTATTACTCGAGCGCGCCGGAGATGTCATTCCCTACATCGTCAAACCGCTAACGGAGCTACGGGATGGCAAGGAACAGCCGATCGAATGGCCGGTCACCTGTCCCATCAACCAGACGGAGGAGAAAGCCCTCCTGGTTCGCGCAGCGGGAGAAGCCGCCTGGCGTTGTCCCGTTTGCGTGTGCGGTGCCCAGAACCTGCAGCGCATCATTTTCCACGTCTCCAAGGCCGCTATGGATATCGATGGCATGGGACGGCGCTACGTGGAGCAGTTTTACGAACTGGGCTGGCTCAAAACTATCGCCGACGTATACCGCCTGCCCTACGACGAGATCGCCGGGCTGGAAGGCTTCGGTCAGCGCTCCGCCGATAATCTGCGCCGTAGCGTCGACACCGCTAAACAGAATCCCCTCTGGCGGTTGCTGCATGGACTGAGCATTCATCATCTCGGCAAGAAGGCCAGCCAATTGATCGCCCAGAACGTGACGCACATTCTCGAGCTGGCGGATTGGTCGGAGGAGCAGTTCCTCCACATTAAGGACATTGGACCGACCGTAGCTACCAACGTTACCGAATACTTCGCCAACCCCATCCACCTCGAACAACTAAAGGAACTCGAGCAACTGGGCGTGAACGTCAGACCAACCGAAGAAGACCGCCCCGCCGCCGCGGTGACCGAAGGCCCGTTCGTAGAAAAAAGCATGCTCTTCACCGGCAGCCTCCAGCAACTGAGCCGCAAAGAAGCCCAGGAACGGGCCAAAGCCGCCGGCGCCCGCATCGTTTCTGCCGTCAGCGGCAAGCTCGACATCCTGGTAGTAGGCGAGAAGCCCGGCTCGAAACTCAAAAAAGCGCAGGCCCTAGAGACGGTCCGGATCATGACCGAAGAGGAATTTCTCGCCCTGGCTAGTTCCTGATCGATTCGCGAGGTACGGTCCGCGACGCCCCCGAGCGCAGCGAGGGGTAATCCCCACACGGTTCGCGAGGTCCACTCGCGACGCACCCGAGCGCAGCAAGGGACCCTTCCACGCCTGGCCCCCTTCCGACTAAGGGCAAATCTCTACTAACCTGCTTACAAC
>JBASAV010000408.1:0-10102 GCA_049650785.1 Lewinella sp.
GTTTGCAGTCGCGGTAATATTTCTCTACGGGATATTCCTTGGTGAATCCATAACCCCCGAAGATCTGTACCGCTTCGTTCGCCACGCGGACGCTGGCCTCTGAGGCGTACAATTTTGCCATGGCCGATTGCCGCGTCACGGACTCTCCCGCATCCTTCAGAATACCGGCGTTACGGGTCAGCAATTCGGCGGCTTCGATGTCGGTGGCCATGTCGGCCAGTTTGAATGAAATAGCCTGGAAACGGCTGATCGCCTTTCCAAACTGCTCGCGTTCCTTGCTGTAGGCCAGGGCCGCCTGCATGGCGCCCTTCGCAATGCCCAGACTGAGGGCGGCAATACTGATTCGGCCGCCGTCCAGGATCTTCATACTTTGGATGAAGCCTTCCCCCACATCGCCGAGGATACGGTCGGCCGGCAGGTAACAATTCTCGAAGATGATCTCCGCCGTTTCGCTGGCTCGCATGCCCAGCTTGTCTTCCTTCTTACCGCCCCGGAAACCTTCGTCCCCACGTTCGACGATAAAGGCCGTCATACCGTGGCTGTCCAGCAACTCACCGGTACGGGCGATCACGACACAAATGTCTCCGCTGATGCCGTGGGTAATGAAGTTTTTGGCACCGTTCAGGATGTACCCGCCGTCCTCCTGCTTTTCAGCAACCGTGCGCATGCGGCCCGCATCCGACCCGGTATTGGGCTCGGTCAGTCCCCAGGCACCCAAATGCTCGCCGGACGCCAGTTTGGGCAGGTACTTCTGCTTTTGCTCTTCACTGGCAAAGGACAGGATGTGATTCGTGCAAAGCGAGTTGTGGGCGGCAACGCTCAGTCCTATGCTTCCGCATACCTGGGCGATCTCGTCGATGATGGTGATGTACTCGGCGTAGGATAGTCCGCTACCCCCATAGTTTTCCGGTACCAGGACACCGAGGAAGCCGTATTCCCCCATCTTGGTAAATAGCTCCCGGGGAAAAAATTGCTTCTCGTCCCACTCCATCACGTGGGGTCGGATATGACTTTGCGCGAAGTCACGGGCGCTTTGCTGGATCAGTTCCAGCTGTTCTTCGCTTGCTGCGGTGGTGGTGGGCGAAGTGGTAAATGCGGTCATTGGCTCATTATTGGTGATCGGGCGTGTAACTAAAATGTTAAAGTCGCCGAAATGTTAGCGGTCGTGGTGTCAAAAGGCCGACGACACCGATTTGGCGGGGCCGACCGGCGACACATTCTCGTGGGCTGTAAGGCGAAGTTAACAGAAGTAAATTCCTACAAATTCGCCAAAACAGATATTCCTTTTACATCAACGCTGTAAAGGTATGTAAAACCAAAATTAATTCGGTTTTTAACAAGCAACAAGCATTATGCTCAGCCGTTGAAGGAAGACACCGCTGGACGCCCTATTCCAGCCCAGATTTGACTTGTATGCGTATTCTACTGATTCCCATTTTACTCCTTTGTACTAGCGCCCTGTTTGCCCAGTCCGTCTTTGACTTACTGTACGCTCCCAGCTCCACCCGTGCGGTTGCCGTGCAGGTCACCGTACCGATCGATAGTATTGACGCGCACACACCCAATGAATTGCCCGGTACCATGGCATTTACCGACGTGGATGGCCGCGAGCAACACCTGAGCGTGAAGGTCAGCCTCCGGGGGAAGTTCCGCCGTACCCGCTGTAGCACCCCGCCCCTGAAATTAAACTTCTCGAAGAAGGAATTGAGCGGTATGGGTCTTGTCGAGCACGATAAGTATAAGCTCGTTAACAGCTGCTATGATGACAGTACCGCTACGGATCTTCTGCTGAAGGAGTACCTGGCCTACCGGGCTTATGCCCTGATGAGTCCGGATGCTCACTTCCGTACCCAGTTGCTCGAATTGACCTACCACGACGCGGCCGGCAACCTGGCCGACCGTACGGAGTATGCCTTCCTCATCGAGGATCCCGATGAAATGGCCGCCCGCTTCGATGGCCACGAACTGGACGATGCGGATGGTCTCGACGCCGACCGCTACCCCGCCAAGGCCGAAGCCACGCACGCCCTGTTCCAGTACTTCATCGGCAATGCCGACTGGAGCCTGGCTTTACAGCGAAACGTGAAACTGGTGGAGGGTAGCGATGGGATGCTCACGCCCGTCGCCTACGACTTTGACTTTAGCGGATGGGTTGGTGCGCCTTACGCTTCCCCCAACCGGCAAACTGGCCAGGAAAGCATCTACCAGCGCGTCTACCTGGGCTACCACCAAAGCGATCGTGTCCTCCGTGAGGTCAGCCGCGACTTCCGCAGCCACCGCAAGGAAGTCCTGCAACTCATTCGCGAGTTCGATCTGCTCAACAAGCGCGACCGGGACATCATCAACAATTTTGTCCACCGGTTCTATGATTCCATGGCCGTGATGAGCCAAAACACGGGTCTTCTGCTGTACGATCAACTGCGCGGCGAAACGGCAACGATCATTCCTCCGGGCGCGAAGGCGGAATATTACCGCAGCAGCGCGCGACCTTAGTACCTTTGCCGCTATGATGCAGCCGAGCCAGCAACGTACCCGGGCCCAGGAGAGCCGGGCGGCCGTCCAACGTCTTTACATCGCCATGCGCCACCTGCTTTTGCGGGGAAGTTATAAACCCGGCGGCATGAGCGGTAAGACACTGGTGGACAACCTGATGATCCTGCGCCCCGAGATTTACGGGTCGATCACCGATACGGAACGCGTGGAGCTGCACGGGCTCCATTACGTTTTCCAGCGCCTGCCCAAGGGCACCGAAGAGTGTCGCTTCATCCGTCTGATTACCCGTGAAGGGTACGAGAATAGCCACTTCGAACCGATCGTTCCGCCCAAGCGCAGGCGTAACGCCTACCGGATTGACACCGAAGAGGTGTACATCGAGATGACGCGCGGCCGCAGTGACATCTACGACATCCTTACCCACCTTACCTTTCTCTACGCCGAAGCCGATAAGATGTATCGCAACAGCCTGGACAGCAAGGGCCAGCAAAAACGAGAATGGCGCATGCTTGCCGAGATCGTCGATCGCGAACGCAGGGGCGAGGATTTCAAACTGGAGACGGCCTATACTTACCTCAGTACCCTGCTGGGACGCACATACCAGGAAATCCAGCACGCCTGCCGCCGGTTCGCCGAGGAGGATATGGTCAACTCGCTCTTCCACATCACCTACTGGCTGGGCAAACTGGCGAAGGAAGAAGCGGAAGAGGACAAGGGGCGGGAGGTTTCCTTCTCCAGTTCCCTGCGCGAAAAAACCGGCCACCACTATTACGGCGAAATTTGGGCTGATTCAATAAAGGAAATCCTGATTGAGAAGGATTTGATCCACCGGCCTTTACATGTCGTGAGCGCGAATTTACATAGCGTCATGAATTCGCTCTTTGCCCCTGCGGCCACCGCCCAAAAATTGCGTATCGGCAAGTCGGTTTACGACGTAGCCCGTTCCCTCTCCCAGCCCGAAGGGCGTCCGCTGCGGCAGCTGGTCACCAAAATGGCGCTGAAGAACGGAATGGTGGAACTCCACGACACGAGCGGTAGCAACATCGGCGTCCAACTGTTCGATACAGCGGCCTTTGATGCGAAGCTGATCAGTCCCGAGTTGGGTTTCAAGCCCGTCAAAAAGGTCGAAGAGGCACCGGTGATTCTAGTCATGGACTACGCCTTCGGTGAGCAGGCTTACGAGAGCATGGACGAACTCCTTCGGCCCTACCATTCGCCTAGCAGCGATAAGGTCTATGAGATGCAGGTGACCAGCATCAACATCATGGGCAAGGCTGGTATTCTCGAGGGGATAAAGGGCGACCTGATGATACCCAACGCTCATATTTTCGAGGGTACGGCGGATAACTACCCCTTCCAGAACGACTTCACCGGCAAGCAATTCGAAGGTAACGGGCTCGGTGTTTACTCCGGGCCGATGGTCACCGTGCTGGGCACCAGCCTCCAGAATCGGCAAATCCTGGAATATTTCGTTCAGAGCAGCTGGCAGGCGGTCGGCCTGGAGATGGAAGGTGCTCACTACCAAAAGGCCATCCAGGCGGCGACTCATATCCGCAAAAGCGTCAATCCGGATCTCAAGCTACGGTACGCCTACTACGCCAGCGATAATCCCCTCGTCACCGGCCACACCCTGGCCAGCGGCAGCCTAGGGGTCGATGGCGTGAAACCCACCTACCTGATCACCGTCGAGATACTGAAAAGCATCTTTGCAGCGTCATAGCTGTTGGGACCCTGTGGTGGAAAATAATGATGCTATTGCATGCTAAGGACTTTACCCTTTCTTCTGTTGCTGATCGGAGGTACGCTTTCCGCTCAGTTCTCTCTGGATTCCATTTTTCGGTCATCCGACCGGTACGCGGTTAACCCGCTCATCAGTATCCCCGCCATCGCCCTCGGAGGCTGGGGTGGTCAGCAGCGCCTGCTATCGTTGCAGGACAAACCGGATATCACCCCAGCGGAATTCAGTGCTCTCGACCCGGCTACGGTCAATTCGTTCGACCGCTATTCACTCCGGCAGGACGTAGACAAACACAAGCGGGCGGTTATCCAGAGTGACTACTTCTTTAATACCGGCCAAGTACTACCTTTCGGTCTGTTCATCTGGAAAAAGTACCGGCAGGACTGGTTTGACATCAGCCTGATGTACCTGGAGGGACAGGTGGCGCAGGGGCTATTTTACGGCTTCGCGCCCTTTGGTCCAACCGCCGTAGATCGCTACCGCCCGGCGGTTTATTACGACCAGATACCGGAGGAAGGCCGGAGCAACGGCAACGAGCGCAACAGTATGTTCAGCGGGCACGTATCCACCACGGCCACCGGCTTTTACTTTTTCGCCCGAATGATCGATGACTATAATCCCCAACTGACCGGTAGCCAACGGGCCCTCCTCTATACGGGGGCAACCGTACCCTCCCTCGTGGCCGGCTGGCTACGCATCCGGGGGCTTAAGCACTACCCCACCGACGTCCTGGTCGGCCTGGGGGTGGGGGCAATCAGCGGAATCGGTATACCCAGCCTCCATAAGTGGTGGAAAAAGAGACACCGGAGCCGGCTTGCCCTACAGCCCGTTTACGGTGGCGGTGCCGGCGGCTTCGTTCTGCATCTTCGGTACTGACCGCTTGAACATTGCGGAGGCAGTTGATATTTGTCATGGCAGATTAACCCCATTGAATGTACCGTTGCCTTCTTCCCCTACTCCTTTGTTTTTCTACCTTACTAAGCGCGCAGAAATTCCCCGATCTCGATCCGGAGAATGAATCCGTATACCGCGTACGCACCGTGTGGGAAGGCATCGGCGGTTTAGCGGTCATGGTCGGTGCTACCACGGGGATTGACGCGCTGCGGGGTAAGGATCCCATCTCCGAAGAAACCCTAATCCGCCTGCAGACGACCGAAGTTGGTCGCCTGGACCGCTGGGGACTGGGACGCGACGCCTTCAAACGATACCGTAGCGAGGAGGTAAGCGATTACTTCTTCAACGGTTCCGTACTGCTGCCGATTACCCTGTTCATCGACCGGAAGTTCCGCAAGGACTGGCTAGACATCGGCGTGCTCTACCTACAGGCCCACGCCCTTTCCGCCTTTACCTACGCCTACAGTCCGCTTGGACCGGCCTTTATCGATCGGTACCGACCCATCGCTTACTACGAGAGTATAGAGATCCCATCCCGTGAAGCCGGTAACAATCGCAATAGCTTCTTCAGCGGCCACGTGAGTACCACGGCGGTGGGCACCTTCTTCTTCACCAAGGTACTTTCCGACTATAACCCGCAGTGGACGGGCGGGCACCGGGCCATCGCCTTCACGCTCGCTTCCCTCCCGCCGGCCTTCGTAGCCGTTCAACGGGTACGCGCGCTCAAGCACTTTCCCACGGATACGGTCGTAGGTCTGGGAGTGGGGGCGTTCTTCGGCATCATGGTGCCACACGTACACAAGGTATGGGCCCGTAATCACCGGAGCAGCCTTTCCCTGGGCGGTGGCTACCACGATGGCACCGGCGGGGCGGGGCTCGTTCTGACGTTTTAAGCGGGCGGCGGAGCGCAGGAACAAGGAATATCGGCAAAGGACTATCTTTCGCCGTAGCTAAAGTCCCTTGCATGCTCGACCTTTCTATCCATAATTCTTCCAACGTCGATATTTCTTACCGCCACGTTGGCAGCACCGATGTGACACGGTACGAGAAAATGCACGTCGAGGTATTTCGCGACTCCGGCCAGGCATCCATTGCCGTAGCCCATGAGATTGCCGACCTGATCCGTGAGAAGGCCGGCAAGGGAGAACCCTGCATTCTGGGGCTCGCCACGGGCTCTTCCCCCATCCGCGTATACGCCGAACTCGTTCGGCTGCACCGGGAGGAAGGCTTGGACTTTTCGCAGGTCATCACCTTCAACCTGGACGAGTACTTCGAGTTGCCCCGCGGGAGCCGCCACTCCTACTGGTACTTCATGCACCAGCACCTGTTCAATCACGTCAATATTAAGCCCAGGAATATCCACATTCCCAGAGGCAATCTGATGCTGGAAGAGGTGTACGAGCACTGCATGGCCTACGAAAAGATGATCAAAGAGGCCGGTGGACTTGACTTCCAGCTGCTCGGCATCGGACGAACCGGCCACGTCGGATTCAACGAGCCCGGGTCGCACCGTCGGTCGCTGACCCGCCTGATCACCCTGGATCACCTTACCCGGGTAGACGCAGCGGCTGATTTCCAGGGGATTTCAAACGTGCCCAGCCGGGCCATTACCATGGGTATTCAGACGATCAACCAGGCGCGTCGCATCGTGCTCGTTGCCTGGGGTCATAAGAAAGCGGAGATCATCCAAAAAACGATCGAGGGGGAGCGGACCCCCGAAATACCGGCGACCTACCTGCAGGACCATCCCAACGTCACCGTTCTGCTCGACGAAGAATCCAGCGCCGACCTCCGCCGCTTCAACACCCCCTGGCTGGTCGGCCCCTGTGAGTGGACCGATACCCTAGAACGCAAAGCGATTATCTGGTTAAGCCGCCACGTCGACAAACCTATTCTGAAGTTGACCGAGCGGGACTATAACAGTAACGGCATGTCCGACCTGCTGGCACTCCACGGTTCGGCCTACGACCTGAACATTCGCATGTTCAACCAGCTACAGCACACCATTACCGGTTGGCCCGGCGGCAAACCCGATGTCGATGACAGTCAACGCCCCGAACGGAAGAGTCCCGCCCGCAAGCGGGTTATCCTCTTCAGCCCCCATCCCGACGATGATGTGATTTCCATGGGGGGCACCTTCGCCCGCCTGGTCAACCAGGGGCACGAAGTGCACGTCGCCTACCAAACCAGCGGCAACATCGCGGTCAGCGATCGCGATGCCCGACGCTTTGCCGAATTTACGCGCGATATCAACGAGGAATACGGCTCCGGAAATGCCCGCCTCGATTTTGTCATTCAGGAATTAGGCGGTGAACGGGAGAAGGGAGAGGTCGACTCCCTGGACGTACGCACCATCAAGGGGCTGATCCGTCGGGGAGAGGCCATGGCGGGTGCCCGTTTCGTCGGCGTGGAAGAGGACCACATCCATTTTCTCAATATGCCCTTCTACGAAACCGGCATGCACCGCAAGGACGAACTCGGACCGGAAGACATCGCCCTGGTTCGCGACTTGATCGAAGAGGTCCGTCCCCACCAAATATTCGCCGCCGGCGACCTGGCGGATCCCCATGGTACGCACAAGGTGTGCCTGGACAGCATCTTCACTGCCCTGGACCAACTACGGGAAAAAAATCCGGACGCCATTGCGGATACCTGGCTGTGGCTGTACCGCGGTGCCTGGCAGGAATGGCCCGTACACGAGATCGAAATGGCCGTACCCCTGAGCCCCGCCCAGGTGGAGGCCAAACGCAATGCCATCTTCTTCCACCAGAGTCAGAAAGACGGCGTTATGTTCCAGGGTGAGGACGAGCGGGAGTTCTGGCAGCGCGCCGAGCAGCGGAATCGCGAAACCGCGCGCCTGTACAATCAGCTAGGTCTTACGGAATACGAAGCTATTGAAGCATTCAGACGCTGGAAGTTTTAACTTTGCGGGCATAGAAGTCCGGGGCTATCCCCACCCCGGTCACAAACACCGCCTATGCCGTCTCTTCGTCTGTTGCTTTCCCTACTTTTGCTTCTCGGCAGCCTGATTTTAGTAGCCCAGGAGGACTGCAGCAACGGGATCGACGACGATGGCGACGGCCTGATTGATCTCAACGATACCACTGACTGCAATTGCGCTTTCGCCTCCTCCGTCCCCTCGCTGCTACCTAATCCGTCCCTGGAAGAGTTTGCCGCCGATCAGGCCGGTTGCGAGTCCATTCAGCCGGGCGGACTTCCCGATGCGCCCAACCAGGCCAACTGCCTGGTCGGATGGGAACGCGCTTCCATCGGGACCACCGATGCCTGGAACGCCTTCACCCTGGCCGGATCGCCCCCCTTCTTTCCGAGCGAACTACCTCAGCCCCTGCCAAGCGGCACCGGAATCGCCGGATTCTGGATCGGCGTGATCGATAGCGACGATACCGAATACGTGAATCAAGACGGCACCGTTACCACCCAATACCGCGAATACCTCGCGGCCTGCCTGGAAGGAGACCAGCGCATCACCGCCGGCGACGACTACCGCCTTACGTTCTCTCTCGGATTCATGCTGCCGCAGTCCTTTGAAAGTGAGCCGGGCGTACGCGTAGATATGGCCTCCCCCTCCCCCATCCAGCTGAATATTTACGGCATCCGGGAATGTAGCCAGCTCTATTTCGGTGACTATTACACCTGCCCCGAAACGGCCAATGCCGAAGGCTACGAACTGATTCAGACGGTAGAGGTGAATGGCTCGGCCGGTGCCTGGTCTCCCGTAACCCTGAATTTCACCGCGGCGAGTGACTATGCCGCCTTCGCCATCGGCGGATCCTGCGCGGCCGATGTAGGCCGGTCCGATTCCGATTACTTCCGGAACTACTACTTTATTGACGATGTCATCCTCAACCGGCCCGAAGCCTTCGAGCAACCGGTGGCGGGACCGGTATCCGTGGAAGGGCAGACCATCTGCGCCGATGAAATTATTCTGACCGGACAGTCGACCAGCAGTGCCTCCTACCAGTGGTATAAGGACGGTATCGCGCTGGCCGGTGAAACGGCCAGTGTCCTCACACTCACCCCCAGCCAGTCAATCGATGGCGCTTACGTGCTGCGGGTCACCACCGCTGGCGGATGCGCCATTACCGATGAGGTAGTGATCCAGCGTCCTATTTTAGTGGATATGGTGCCGGATTCCGTGGCCCTTTGCCCCGGACTGGATACGCTCTTCCTGCAACCGGCCAGTCCAAGCGGAGCCAGTTTCACCTGGAGTGACGGGACTACCCAACCCTATCTCCTGATAAGCGAGCCGGGCGACTACAGCGTAACCGTAAGCTCCGTTTGCCAGCAGCAGATCGAAGAATTCACTGCGCTCGAAACGGAAAATATCACCGCCACCGTCAATATTGAGCCGGAGATTTACTGCGAAGGAGACACAGTGAGCGTGTCAGTGGCTTCTAGTTATTACTACCAGGGGGTGGTATACAGCACCATGTCCGGATCGCCCGTATACGTGGATGGCCGCGGCACGACCGACTTCGTAATCGGCGATTATGATTCGTTACAGGTTCAGATTTATCATCCCTGCGGACAGCTGACCGATACAATCGTATTTAACCCGGACGCTAATTTTGCTGTCTCTGCCGACATCACGGACCTCAGCTGCGAAACCCCCGTAGGTGGCATTCTCCTGACGGTCGACAGTGCCGATCAGGTAGAATTCACCTGGACCGATCCCATCGGGAACCCGGTTGGCGATTCATCCCCGCGGCTGGACGTTACGGTTCCCGGCACCTACCAGGTGGAACTGGCCGACGGCGTACGGTGCCCGGCTACGTATAGCTACGAAATTGTTTACGTCGATTCCTTCCAGGTTAACCTCACGCTGGATTCCCTGATATGTGGCCTCGATGGCGGAGCCGCTGTGCTACCCTCCGGGGGTAGTGCGCCGTACGTGGTGGACTGGTACCGGGACGATGCTATCTCTCCCTTCACTTCGGATACGAACCGCGTAGATTC
>JBASAV010000409.1:0-3979 GCA_049650785.1 Lewinella sp.
GAGTTTGGGGGACGGGAGTTTTAGGGGGGGGAGTGTAGGGAGTATTTAGTTGTCGGTTGTTGGTTATGGGGTTGCTGGTCTGCCACTCGACGTGGCTGCTATTTCCCGTTGCTTATCTTTCCCCGAGCAAGTCGATCAACATACACATGGCCAACTACAACATAGACGCCGACAAAGCCCTCACCTACGATGCCATCGTCGTGGGCTCCGGAATCTCCGGGGGTTGGGCGGCGAAGGAACTCACCGAGAAGGGACTGAAGACACTGGTGCTGGAGCGCGGCCGCATCGTGGAGCATGTCAAGGATTACCCGACGATGAGTCTGGACCCCTGGGACATGGAACTGCGGGGCGGACTTACGTCCGAAGAGCAGGATAAGCATTACAAGAGCGTCCGGTCCGGATTCGTGGGCAAGGACACCGAGCATTTCCACGCTAACGACCGCGACAATCCCTACACCGAGGAGAAGCCCTTTCTCTGGATCCGGGCCCACCAGATGGGTGGCCGATCGCTACTCTGGGGAAAGCAAACCTACCGCTGGAGCGATATCGACTTCGAGGCCAATGCCAAGGACGGCCACGGCGTGGACTGGCCCATCCGCTACCGGGACATCGAATCGTGGTACACCTACGTAGAGAAGTTTGCGGGCATCAGCGGCGCGAAACTCGGCCTGAAGCAACTGCCGGACAGCCACTTTCTCCCGCCGATGGAGATGAACGTGGTGGAGAAGGACATTCGCCAACGCATCGAACGGGACTTTCCGGGACGGAACATGATCATCGGACGCGTGGCCCATCTGACCGAACCGCTGAACGGGCGGGGCAAATGCCAGTACCGCAACCGATGTAGCCGGGGCTGTCCCTACGGGGCCTACTTCAGCTCGAACGCCGTGACGCTGCCGGCAGCCGCCGCTACGGGTAATCTCACCATCCGGCCCTTCTCCATCGTACAGGAAGTGATCTATGACGACGAGCAAGGCAAAGCCACCGGTGTGCGGATCATCGACGCCGAGACCAACGAGGTGATCGACTACAAGGCCCGGGTCATTTTCCTTAATGCCTCTACCCTATCCTCTACCCAGATCATGATGAACTCGAAGTCGAACCGCTTCGAGAACGGACTGGGCAACGACAGCGGCGAGCTCGGCCACAACCTCATGGACCATACCTACCGGGTAGGAGCCGCGGGTACGGTAGAAGGTTACGAGGATCGCTACTACAAAGGACGCCGGCCGAATGGCATCTACATTCCCCGCTACTGGAACATCGACGAGCAGAGCAAAACGGACAAATTCCTGCGGGGCTTCGGCTTCCAGGGGGGTGCTGGCAGGGGCGGGTCGCGGGTGGCGGCCAATCTGCCCGAGTACGGAGCGGAATACAAGGAAAAGCTGCTGAGCCCGGGACCGTGGGAGTTTTTCATCACCGGTTTCTCAGAGAGTTTGCCGCAGCACAGCAATCACGTCAAGCTAAATCCCGACGTTACCGACAAGTGGGGGCAACCCACCCTGAGCATCGACGCCGAGTGGGGTCCCAACGAATTGGCTCTTAACAAGCAAGCCAAAGAAGATGCGGTGGAAATGCTGGAGCGCGCGGGCATGAAGGACATCATTCCCTTCGACAACGAGCATGAGATGGGCTACGGCATCCACGAGATGGGCACCGCGCGCATGGGTCGCGACCCGAAAACCTCGGTGCTCAATGGCAATAATCAAGTCCACGGAGCACCCAACGTATACGTGACCGACGGGGCCTGCATGACCTCTTCTTCCTGCGTCAACCCCTCGTTGACCTATATGGCCCTTAGTGCCCGCGCCGCCGACCACGCCGTTTCCGAACTCAACAAACAAAATATCTGATGCTGAATCGCCGCGACGTACTCCGTAACATCAGCTGGCTGGCCGGGGGAGCCATCATTACTCCGTCACTATTGCAAAGCTGCAATTCTGAGCCCGAACTGGACTGGAATCCCGCCTTTTTCAACGACGAGGAGGCCCGCTTCGTGACCTCCTATATCGACACCCTGCTGCCGACAACCGATACGCCGGGCGGGTTGGACGTAGGCGTGGATCGCTTCATCGACAAGGTCATGGCCGCCACTAATGCGTACACCGCCGATCTCCTCCCGATGCAGACCGGCATCCGCGACTTCGACGAAAACGCCCGCACCCGCTTCGGCAAGGTCTTCCACGAACTGGAAGCCGACCAACGCGGCCAGCTCTTCAGCGACGCCGAAAAATCACCCCGCTACCAGCCCGCCGTATGGGGGACCGCCGTGGGGGAGCAGCCGCCGATTGGCTTTTACCGCTCGTTTAAGTCGATGGTGCTGTGGGGCTATCTGAGCTCGCAAACAATCGGTACGGAGGTGCTGGTGTACGATCCCGTGCCCGGGGAGTACGACGGGGATATGCCGCTTAGTGAGACGGGGGGGCGTAGTTGGAGCTTGTAGCCCTCGTCCGCCGAACGCAGCGTAGCGAAGTTCGTCTGCCGAGGGCGGATGTTGTTTATTACAGATTTAAACAGTGGCGCTGCGCTAAAGCACAGATTTACGCGGATTAATGTCCGGCTCAAGCCGGACCCGTAACCCGGAAGCCCTCGCCCGCCGAAATCTATTCCAAGTGCTCCTCAATAACGGGGGTAATTCGCTCGATGAAGTCCTCCTCGTACCCATCCGTCACGTGCAGTATCCTTCCTTGACCATCTAGTAAGTAGACCTTGGGGAAGGCGTTAATTGCGTAGGCCTCACGCGTGTCGCGCCCCGCGAAGCTCGGAAAAGTGATGGCCTTCATCTCCTGGTACTTGGCAATGGTTTCCAGTGAGTCAAACAGATTGAATCCGAAAACAGCAAGCCCCGGTCGCTTTTGCCGGTGAAGTTGCTCAATGAGCGGTGACAACTTCTGGCAGGGGGCACAACTGAAATACCACACATCCACGAGGTACAGATCATAGGATGGCAGTGGCAATTCCAGCGCCTGCACGATATTCGAAAATTCAGGAAGGCGGTCTCCTACCGCCAGGTCCGGACGCGCCTCAGGGGGTTTTGCTTTGGTCCACCGGGTCGTATCCGGCAGCGCATCAATTTGTTTCAGGTTTCGAAAATCATCATTTATCTGCGGATTGGCGTAGTGAATTTCCCGGTTATACTGGTTAATACCATCCGTATATGTGGAATGGGCATTTTGGAACAGTCCGGTATGCAAATTAAAGCGATAAACGGAACGGTTCTCCTGGATATGCTCCGTATCCGCGTAAGCAATTTCGACGCGTATGGATTCCCCGGTAGTATCGATCGCGTACTCGGTGATCGTACCGTAAAGGATGGAAGCCTGTAGTGCACCGGGAGTAAATGGTAACCTATTCACCAGGTAAATCAGTAGCGACCCGGAAAGCGCCTCCAACCCCTCTCCGGTTACGGAATCCTGGGTATAGGTAGTATCGGCGTAATTATAGAAAGTAAGTTCATTATCTGCCAGGGAGATACCCCATTGCCAGTGCGGGGCGTAAGCCTTGAATTCCAGGCCCGGAATATTGTCAGCGCTGCGTTGCGCCGCGCAGGCCATACGTACGGAGTCTGCTGCTCCATTCTCGGAGGTTATATTGAGAAAATCGTAGCTAACCCTGTCGATATGCTGCAACTTGTCATTTAATTGAGCAAAAAGCTGCACCAGTTCGGGAGGGCCAACGGTTTGCGCCGCTAAGTCCTCCAACGAGAATAGGGTGAGCGCTATAATTAGGATACGCAGGTGCATTTTTGGTTAGGTGTTAGGTGTTATTGGAAGGGACGGTCGGAGACCGAAAGGTAATCATTGGGGATCGGTCTATACCTATCAGCATCCGGGTTCTGCGGCGACCCGGACACGCAAAGGTGCAAACACGCTTTGAGGTCCTCATACTTCCCCATCACCGACGGCCACAGGACCTCGGAGTGTCACCGAGCGCTAGCTAAAGGGACCTGCGAGTGTCCGGTACCGCCCCGGGCCAAAAA
>JBASAV010000410.1:0-6392 GCA_049650785.1 Lewinella sp.
ATGACCAGCTGTCCCGGTTCTACCTCCAGGGCCGGGGCTGCTTGTTGGCTGCTGAAGTCCTGCACCTCGAAGTGGCCCTGCTGGAAGGCTTTGGTACGGAAAAGATTTTTCCGCTCGGTAACGAGAAGGGCATGGTCGGAGATGGCTTCTACTGCGATCCCCTCCCCCTTCAACTCTTCGGTCACCTGTCCGCTATTCGCCTTCAGCGTATTGACGCGTAGCACTACCGGCGCCTGTTCGTTCAGCGCGGCCATGGTGGCCGGCCACTGCTCCGGCAACTGCTCCCTGCCTACTTTATCCAACCAATCCGGAATACTCTCCCGCAGCACCAGCTCCTCTTCGGCCGCCGCCAGCTTCCCCTTTACCCACTGCGCATCCAGACCGGCAAACTCGCGCCACTCCGGCAGTTCGAATCCCGCATGGATCAGGTGTATGCCGATAGTCCGCCACCACTCAGCGGTGCCTTGCGGCTCGCCACCGGCCACGTGAGCGTACAGGCGATAGTACCGCACGATGCCGTAGGTATGCTCGGCAATAAAGGCCCGGTCCTTACTCCCGCGGCGCTTATCGGCCTTGAGCACCCGCGCTATTTCGCGGTCGGCGTAGGCTCCTTCCTGAAAAATATTCTGGAGGGCTTCGACTATGGCTTGGATTTGGGCGGCGTAGAATTTCAAGTGGTGAATTTTTGAATAAGTGAATTGGTGAATAGCAACACGCGACCGGGCGTTTGTATTCACCAATTCACCAATTCTGTCCTTCATCACTTAACACCCGAACCCGGCTGGGCGGACGAGCGGAGCTCGGCAGACCTGCCGGCCCTACTCTACGGTAGCCCCATTAATCGTATTCCCAAACATGATCGCGTTCATGAACAGCCGGTTCGTCCCGTACCAGAAGGCCCGGAAGTTGGGGTTGTTGGCGAAGGAAATAGTTCGGCCACCCCGGCTGCCACTGACGATGATGGCGGCGCTGCCGGCGGCGCGCTCGGCGAAGCCACGCGGACTGTAGCCGCTGATAAGGGGATCGTCGGTGTAGCGAACGGGAGTAGCGTAGATGTTCTCGGCCGGCTCATAAAGCAGGGTGCCGCTGCGGAATACGGGGATTTCCTCCCGCTTCATACCAAAGAGCAGCGGATGCGTAAGGTCGGCTTCGGTGCGGTAGATCGAACCGCCCAGTACGCGGCCACCACGGTCGCGGTCGGCTTTCTCGTAGGCGCGCTGGGTCATGGCGCTGTCCGGATTACTTGTCTTGCGGACGGTAATGTCCGCCAGGTTGTGTTCGGCGGCCCAGGTACCCGCCCGCTCGATGGTGATGAACACTTTGTCGCGTCCCATCCAGCCCTGGAGAGCTTCGGCTACTGACTCGTCCAGGCCATTGTAGTAGCCGTCGGGCATGATGATGGTATTGTACCGGCTCAGGTCGGCGCCACTGACTTCGTCAATGGGCAGCTTGGTAATGGGAATACCGAAGCGCTGGTCCAGCAGGTGCCAGGTCTCACCAACGTCGAGGCTGCTCGTGCTGCCTTCGATCAGCAGGGCGATCTCCGGCTTGCGCAGGGTCTGGTAGGCCGAGCGCGAACCGAGCATCAGTCCCCCGGGGTCGACGGTACCGCTATTTGTAGTAAGGATATCGATTCCCGTCTCGTCCTCAACTTCCGTCACTACGCGATGGAGTTCCGCTGCATCCATGTCCTGGCCATAGACCGGGATCATGGCCGTGCCACGTCCCAGCTGCTGAGCACCTTCGCCCAGGCTGAAGGATTGATCACTGACCTTCACGCGTACGCCGGCATCCTGGAGCAAGTAGATGGCCCGAACGGCGTAGTAATCATCGGACGGAATGAAGTAAGCGTACTCCGCCTGCGTCCGGTCGATATTTGGATTAGCGGCGTCCATCTCGTAGTCCGACCACTGCATCTCGCCCGGCGCGCCGCCGCTCACCTGACGGTAGGGCAGATTAAAGGCCATGGGCAGGGAAAAAGTCGAGACGTCGTAGAAGAGGCTGTCCTCAAACTCCAGGATCGGTTCGAAGGCCGCCTCGCTGAAGGGCGTTTTGGGTACGTAGTACGCCGAGCCCTCGTCGTTGCTACCGTACTGTACCGGCAGTCCGTGGCGGGCCAGGATGTCGGCCAGTTCCCGCGACCGACCGGGGTCACCGTCGGTGTCGATGACGTAGCCGTCTTCGGTCACGCCGTCCAGGTTAAACTCGCGCTGGTAGGTCAGCAGATCGTCACGCAGGTTTTCCAGGGCCTCATAGGTACTCAGTGCCGTGGTTACCTGGTTGCGGATGGTGAAAGGGAAGGTCAGTAGGCCGTTCTCGGATTCCTGGAGGTGGCCCCGCGAGCTGGCCTGCTCGAACAGAATACCCACCGTACCGAAGATATCCGGATAGGTCGATCCCTTTCCGTAGTAGAAGTCATCGTAACCCTCCCCACTGTAGTAGAGTGAGCCGATCTCATCCAGGGCGGCGGAGTGGTACTCGCCGATGCGGTAGGTCAGTTCCTGGTTGACCGGGGCGGTCATCGGGTGTACGCGGGTCGGTTCGCCGGGCATGAAAAAGAAGGTGGCATCGGTACCCATCTCGTGGTGGTCGGTCAGCACGTTCGGCTTCCAGCGGTGGAACTGGGCGATACGGGCCTGGCTCTCGGGGTGCTGAACGGGCAGCCAGTCGCGGTTCAGGTCGAACCAGTAGTGGTTACTGCGTCCGCGAGGATAGGCTTCGTCGTACTCGCGGTCCTGCCCGTCGGCGGTCATATTTTTATTCTTGTGGCTGTTCGCCCAACTGGCGAAGCGGTTGAAGCCGTCGGGATTGTAGCAGGGGTCAAAGACGATGATGTTGTTGGTCAGCAGCTCGCCTACCTCACTCATCGGAGCCGCGGCCAGGTAGTAGGCGGCCATCGGCGCGGCATTACCACCGCTGGGCTCGTTACCGTGTATACTGTAGCCCTGGTACAGGACGCCGGGCACGTCGTTCAGGTCCCCATCGCTCATGCCGCCCTCGGGGCTGATCCAGTTTACGTGCATCTGCCGCAGTTCTTCCAGCCGACCGTGATTCTCGGGGGTAGTGAAGATCAGGTTCAGCAGGGGACGCTGCTCGTAGGTGTGGCCGATCACTTCCAACGTAATCCGGTCGCTGCTTGCCGCCAGGGCACGCATGTAGGCTTGCTGCAGGTCGTGGCTGATGTGCCAGTCACCGATTTGCCAACCCAGGAATTCTTCGGGAGTGGGGATGTCCGGGTCGTAGTCGAGGTCCGGAAGGTAATAGGTCAGCGACCGTCCCTCATCGGCATTCGCGGTAGGCCCTTCGGTCAGCGGTTCGGGTAATATTTGCGCCGGCGCGCTGGAAGAAAAGAGAATAGAGAGGAGGAAGAGTAGAGTAGTTGCTCGTTTCAATGGTCGGGGGTTTTTAGTCGGTTTGTTCTTTAGTCTATTAGTTCTTTAGTCCGTTAGTCCTTTAGGCTGGGTGGGAAGATAGGTTTTTTAGTCTTTTAGTCTTCCGTCCCCTGTTGCGGAATAGTCCTGATGAGACACCTCTCTTTGTTGGCTCGTCGCTATCTTATGGCATGTAGCCACTTTCTATGCCACTGCGTTCGATTCTACCCGGTTCTTTTTTACTCTGTCTGGTCGCCCTGCTTTTGGGGGGGTGTAGGGATAGCCCATCGGACGCTGGAGAACTCTTCCAGATTGGCGTACTGTACGCTGTGACGGACGATTCCAGTTGCAAACCGGCGCGAATAGCGAATTGTGACCGGGGCAGCCTGTTTCTCCGACTTCGTGATTCCCTCTACTCCTATAATGCCTGGGATGGACTTCTGTCCGTTCATCCGTACGAACTGGTTGCGGACACCCTGTTTATCGACGATACCCGTAGGGCACTCACTGTAGCCGGAACGACGGATGAGCTCCGGCTTAGGGAGCAGAACCGCGCGGTCACCTACCAACTTGAGCCCCTGGCCCGCCAACCTTCTCAGGCGGACTTCAGAAGCCGTATGAGCCGGGAAACGCTACAATTGGATGGCCGTGGGGATTTGTCCACGATTCATCCGCTATCTACTTGTGGAGACGACGCGCTGAACAGCCATGCTATTGTGGAAACCGGGACTCCCGATACCGTCCAGTTTGTTAGCTGGAGGGGTGTTTACCAACCCGTTATGTGTGATTATCACCTCTTTCAAGTTGAGGGTAAGGGCGTTTATTTACTTGAGGAAAGCGGTGCGGACCGGGGAAGGTTCCGGATGGTGGACCATTACGGTAACCTGCAGAGAGGACTATACAATTGGCACCCGGACTATTACGCTCCCGTGGAGGAGGACCTGCGGGGCCGGTGGCAGGGGCATCGGGTATTTCGCTACGACGAACTGGTGGATGAGGACAACCGGCGGGTCGTGCCGAAGTGGGGGCTGACCCAGAAGAACAACGATAACCCCGCGCGACCGCTGGAGGGTTTGCATCCGGATAGCACCTACCGATTTGACCTGATCATAGACGAGCAGTATACGGTCTACCTCGAGATGAACGACCGCGTTATCGCTTCCTTTCCCAGCCTGTATAGCTCCGTGGCGGAGACCGGTTTACTGCACGCGGAGAATAACTCCTGCGAGACATTCAGCTTTCAAAGGGGTGCTAACGGACAGCTGACTACGAACCTTACCCTGGGATTTCAGCCATCCGATGATATACAAAGTGTGTTTCCCGTTCGTATGTGGTTTGACCGAATGGCTCGTTAATCCAAGTGCAATCTTTATTCCTGCGCTCCGGCGCCCGATTTATCAGTTCCTTAACCGAGTTTGCGAGCCGAGCAGCCTATCCTTGGTGAATGAGCTACCTACCTCTACGGACTTTCACTACCATCATCCTGCTGATTGCTGGTCTGACGGGGCATGCGCAGGTGACTACGGATACCTCAGCGGTAGCAGAAACTGTCGAACGGGCAGGGGAGAAATTTTTGCGGTCACCGAATATCCGCTCCTTATCGGTCGGGGTACTGATCGGGGGTAAAACGGTACGTCGGCATTTCGGGGAACTCAACACCGGGCAGGGGAACACGCCAAACGACCAGACGGTCTACGAGATCGCATCCGTGACCAAAACGATGGTCGGCTATCTGGTGGCATCCACCGTAGAGGCGGGCAAGCTATCGCTGGACGACGACGTCCGAAGCTTCCTGACGGAACCGTACCCGAACCTCGTAGTGGACGGGGAGCCTATCCGGATCCGCCATTTGCTGACCCATACGTCCGGATTACCTGGGTTCCTCCCGCTGGCCTGGAACGGAGTATTCGAGACTTTCACCCCGGACGTCCCGTACCGCTTTCACGAGCTGGAGCAGCAGTACGGGAAGGAAGAATTTTGGCAGGATCTGGCTACGGTACAGCTGACCGAGCCACCGGGAACTACCTACGCCTACAGCAGCGCGGGGACGGAATTGCTGGCTTACATCCTGGAACAAGTGAATGAGATGTCCCTTACCAAACAGCTCGAAATGGTGCTCACCGGGCCGCGGGGGATGGCGCATACCAAGCTTCGATTGGCGGAGACGAGCGAAGTGGTGACCGGCTACTGGATGGACAATGAGGATCCCTCGCCCGCTAACTTCAATTCTTTGTGGGGAGGTGGCGTCGGGGTAACTACCACCCTACCCGACCTGCTGCGTTTCGCCGCCCTGCAACTTCGGGCCGATGATCCGATCGTAAAACGTTCGCACGAAGTGGTATATACGAATGGCGGATCCCGGCATATCGCCTACTGCTGGAACGTGTGGCGGGATAAGTACGGCACGTCCTACAATCACCACGGCGGGACCTCGGGGACACAGAACTGGTTGTACATTTTCCCGGACCACGATCTGGCGATCTCGCTGATCACTAACCACAGCGGCCCGAAAACGGCGGGCAAAATGAATCAGACGGTGCACCGCATCGTACGTAAGCTGGTGGATACCCGTCGGTAACCTCAGGACAGAGCGACGTTTTGCCAGTAGGTAGGAAATGTGCGGATAGCGTCGATGTCCCGTTGGTGAAAAAGAAAGGGGCGGACGTCTTCTGCCAGGAGATCGAAGTCGAAGTCGGCGATGGTGCCCTGCAAAAACTTGCGGAGCTGGCTTTCATTGCTCACGCGGAATCGGTCATCAAGGTAGCCGTAATCGGGGGCAGTACGTTCGAGGCACCAGGCGAGGTCGTAGAAATCCCTTCCCTTCGGTCGTTTACGCCCGACGATGGCGGCTATCTTCTGGCTGGCGAGCAGGGAGAGGGGGACCGCCGGCACCTCCGTTCCGATGCCGACCAGATTAATTGGAATGAGTTCGCGATTGTAATGGAATTGCTGCTTCTCGGTGTCCATCTTGATGAACAGCTTGGCCTCGCGGTGACCGCTCAATTCGTAGCCGTAGAGCAG
>JBASAV010000411.1:0-2362 GCA_049650785.1 Lewinella sp.
GTGTCGTCCGTTTCCAAAATTCCGACCATGCCGGAAGTATTGGAAGAGAGGAAAACGGTCCCGCTATCGCCAATTTGGCCACCGAGGATGCTGTCATCATCATCGTCACATGAAGTGAACGTTAACGCAATAGCAGTTAGGGAAAGCAAGCCGAGCTTGCTCATTGAAAAATTAATAGTCATAAAATGGTTGTTTGGGGAAAAAATTGGGTTTTATATTCTCAAGTGGTGTTTCCCCTCCAACCTCGGAAATCGGGTAGTGTTCGAGTTCAGCTGTCAGCTTGATTGCATAACCAACCGCAGGTGGGCCAGATGGTGATCTCCGTGCCACGCATAAGTGGCCGCGAGCGTTTCCAGCCGGTAATTCGTATTGCTACCAGGGTGGTAAGCCGTTCGCAACCACTGCTCCGGCGTACACTGCGTAAGCAGCACGGCCCAGCGTAAATGTAGGCCCCGAAGTATCTCTACACTTGCCTGTACCGGTACGGCAAAGACATCCGGCAGAATGGCCCAGTCGACCTCATTATAGGGAACCAGGGTAGGGTGGTCCTCTACCAGGGTGACCTTGTGCCGACGGTAGGCATGCAGGTGGCTGTCGGCCAAATGGTGAATGACCTGCTGGGCGGTCCAACCACCCGGCCGGTAAGGCTTGTCCAACAGCTCACGGTCTTTTAACTCGAAAGCGTAGCGCTCCAGGGTATCCGGCAAGGCTCCTATTCGCTTGATGTAATCAAGACGGTCCTGAATGTCCACCGTTTCCGGAAGTTCAAACCGACCGATCGGGTAACGCAGGGCTTCATCGTCCGCCATAATTTGCTTTTAATAGTCGACCCCAACGGGGGAACTGCCTATAAAAGTAAACCGGCGTTTGGAACTTTGGGCCTAATCGATGTTGGCCGTCCGGATAACCTGGACCACCTCTTCCATCAGATCCCGCTTCCTGCGTCCCGGGGCGTAAACGAAGCCGTCTACGAAAACCAGTTCATTGGAAACCGTGTCATTGAGCAGGTAGGAAACGAAGGGGCCGGCAAGGAAGTCGTTCTCGATCTCCCAGATACCGCGACCCTCGATGGCGTAGTTACCATTAAGTTCGGTGGCCTCCGTGAAGAGGGGAAGGTCGGTATCGTTGATCTTCATGAACGTGTTGTCCGTGGTGGAACTGACGTATTCCTTTCCGATCCGGTCGCGGATCTCCTTCAGGCCTTCCTTGGACAACTGCCCCTGGTTCTGGTAGGGAGAGCTGGTCACCATGATGTTGAGACTTGCTCCCTGTACCTCCTTGCGTAGCCAGACTACCTCGTCGGTATCCAGGGGTACGCGGACATAGCCACCCGGCACATCCAGATTGGCACCGGTGAGCTGACGAATCGTATCGCCCAGCCGCCGGTTAGTGCCTTCGAAGTAGGTAGTAACCCGCATGCGCTCGACCTCTCCCTGTTGGAGTCGTTTGACGATGCCCGGGTGAACACTGCTCAGTCCGGTGAGCAACTCATTGTAGTTTTTTCCGATGACGTAGATCAGTTGCTGACCGGTTGCCCATTTGTTCTTGGCAACCGCGGTACCGAAACCTTCCTGGCGTACTTGCTGAATTTTCTCGTCGGTCAGGTCGTTCAGTGCCATTTGGGTGGTTGGGCTGTCGCCGTCACTTAGGTCAGCCAGTACCAGGTAGTTGCGCAACTGTCCCCAGGCCGGTTCGGAGGCAACTTGCTGGGGCTCGATAAAACGGATATCGAAGATGGGTTCCGGCTGCGGCAGGATGATGTAGGGAGCCTCGAAAAAATAGGCTACGGAGTCCCGCACGTCGCCCCGCCAGGTAGAGCTGTCAGCAACGACTACCAGACTATTGATGCGACCAAATGCGGAAGGGGTAGGCTGCAGCGTACGCTGAACATCTTCGGTGCAGGAGGCTAAGCCCAGGCCGATGAGCAAAAACAGAAAGACCTTCAAGGAAATATCGGACATTGATTTAGAAATTGTAATCAATGGAACAGATGATGTTGTACCGGGTTTTGACGTGCGTGCGTAGGCGAATTGTCGGCTAAAACTCCAAATCGTCCAGCGCCTGCCAAACGAGGAAAGATTCATATCCGCGTTTGACGGCGTAATCAGCCAATCGACGGCGCCTCAGATAGGGATGCTGGCCGGGCTTCTCCAGGGCATATCGCCGCTCCAGCTCGGCACACAGGGTGGCATAATATTCCTCGTCACCGATCTCGGTCATGGCTTTTTTGATACAATAATCGCTCAGATGTCGTTGCTTCAGCTCCCGGCGAATCCGGTAACGACCCCATTTTTTCATCTTGAATTTACCCCGGGCGTACGATCGGGCAAAACGCTCCTCGTCGAGATACTTATCCTTGATC
>JBASAV010000412.1:0-3126 GCA_049650785.1 Lewinella sp.
GTGACCACTTCCCGCGCGACCACTAACTGCTACCTTTGCATCCCGCAACCCCACCCGTACCACTCATTAAGCATATGGCCAACCAATCGTCCGCCCTCACCGCCCGAATTTTACACCGTTACCTGGGCTTCTTCCTTGCCGGCATCATGGCCGTCTATGCGATTAGCGGCATCGTACTGATTTTCCGTAACACGGACTTCCTGCAGAACATCTCGACCTCCGAACGGCAGATCGAAGCCGGTCTGGAACCCGCCGCTGCCGCCACCGCCCTCAATCTACGCAACGACCGCGTCGAGCGGACGGAGGGCGAAACGGTATATTTCCGGGGGGTAGCTTACGACCGCGCCACCGGGGTAGCCACCATCACCCGGAAGGAACTACCCTACGTGCTGGACAAAATGACGGACCTGCACAAAGCGAATACCAACAGCACCTTTTTTTACTTCAATATCTTTTTTGGACTGTCTCTCCTTTTCTTCGTGCTCACCGCCTTCTGGATGTTCCTGCCGAGTTGGCCGATTCTGCGCAAGGGGCTGATTTATACCGCCGCCGGTATTGTGCTCACCCTCATTCTGTTGTTTGTGTAGGGGCGCAACCTTTGTCCCTCCGAATGCGGTTTATGATGGTATATGGGTGAGCTCGCGGATTTCTTTTTTCACATCGACGAAAGCCTGCGTCAGGCTACCCTGGCCTACCCCGTGGCTACCTACGGTCTGCTGTTTGCCGTTATCTATACGGAGACAGCCTTCTTCCCGTTGGCCCCTTTCTTCCCTGGCGACGGACTCCTCTTCGCCGTAGGGGTTTTGTGTGCGGGGGCGCTGCTCAATCCGTTCCTGATCTGTCTGTTGCTATCCGTGGCGGCGGCCCTGGGTGCCTGGACGGGTTACCGGCTCGGTAAGGGGCTGGGGCCGGTACTTTTCGAACGCTTCAACTGGCTTAACCGGCGCAACTACCTGCGTGCGCATGCCTTCTACCGAAAATACGGAGCTACCGCGCTGATCACCTCCCGCTTTCTGCCGATCGTCAAAGCGTTGGTCCCCTTCATCGCGGGTGTTTCCCGAATGGAAGGCGATCGCTTCGCCAAGTACAATATACTGAGCGCCATTATCTGGGTAGTGTCGCTGGTCACGCTGGGCTACTTTCTCGGGAACGTCCCTTTCATCCGGGATCACACGAGCTGGTTGGTGATCGGCCTAGCGGCTATCTTCATTTCCGGCTTATTCATCACCCTTATCGTCAAACTTTTCAAACGAACGACGGTCGGCGAGTAATCGCGCTGTTTTCTAGATTAGGCCCAGGTGCAAAATTCGTCCGCCACTCCGGTTAACGGGCATGGTGCTCTTGCCGATAACGACGCCATCCTCGGGGGCGAGGTACTGCTCCTTCAGGGTACCGAATACATCCCGCTGCGTGGCAATCAGGTCGCCGGTCTTCACCTCCTGTAGCAGATCCACCTCCAGGGTAAGCAGACCGCCGGTGTGGGTGTAGATCCAGTAGCTGCGCTTGCACATGACGGGGGGCGTAACGGGAGGTACGATATCGTCATCCGTCATCTTCAGGTAACTCAGTACGTTGTGCACGCCGGCCGTTCCGCTGCGGATGAGGCTACGCTGGTAGACACCGGGGTTGCCGACTTCCAGCGTCACGGCAGGAATGTCGAGCGCATCGGCCGCGCCGCGCAGCGTGCCGTCGCTGGGTGGGTTATGGACGATCAGCTGAGGGTTTTGCAGGATTGCCAGTTGACGCGTGGCCTCCTGCGACATATCCGCGCGTACGTAGTAACTATTAACCCGGCCACGGCTGGCCGTATGCAGATCCAGCAAAAAATCGAAGTGGCGGATGATCCGTTCAACAAGGCGGAAAGCATAGACTTCACTGGCCCGGCCGTCTTCCCGGCCCGGCATCACGTGATTGAGGTCGAAGCCGTCGGTGTAGACCCGCGTTTGACGCAGGAAGGCCGGTACGTTGACGACCAAAACTCCGATGATGGTGCCCCGTAGCTGGTGCACATCCAGGTCGGCAAAGAGCCGCTGGATGACGCGAATCCCGTTCAATTCGTCGCCGTGAACGGCCGCCGTCACGCCGAGCGTCGGGCCTTCTTCATTGCCCCGCGCACAGATGATCGGTACCCGTACAGGCTCCCCGAGCCCATCGCTGATGATGCGTAGCCAGTACCGCCGGATAGAAGCGGCGGGTTGATCGATTTCCTCCAGGCTGAGAATAGTCGGTGCTTCGGGGTTAGATGCGGTCATAGCAGTAAGTGAATAACTCATCGATAGCCTGCCGCAGGATCGGCCGGCCGGTCTGGACCTCCGCCTGCGGAAATCCACCGATGCTTAGGGTATTGATTTCGGAGAGGACGCGTTTGCCCCCGTCATTAACGAGGGTGTCGATACCGGCGAAGCAGATGCCCCGCGCTAGCAGTTCGGGTGCCAAGGTAGCGATCATTTGTTCCTCCTCGGGGCTAACTTCCGCTCCGATGGAAGTACCTCCGCGGGCTACGTTGCAGAGCCATTCCCCCGGGGGTGGAACACGGAGGGACGCCGCCAGGATCTTGCCGTTAACTACCAGTATGCGCTTATCGCCCTCACTCACATTCTTGAGGAACTTCATGGCCAGGTAGGGACCTTCGAACGGTACCGTCAGGACATCTTCCGGATGATCCATGCGCAGGATTCCTTTCCCCCCGTAAGCCCGCAGCGGTTTGAGTACGATCGCGTACTGCTGGGCCAACTCGCGGGCTTCCCCTTCGGTCTGGACGACCTGGGAGGGCGGTGTCAGGTGGGGGAAATTGACCAGAAAAGCCTTGGTACTGGTCGTTTCGATCCCTTCCGGATCGTTCACGATCAGGGGCGGTACGGTGGGAGCGTGGGCCTTCAGATTCGGGAAGAATCTTTCGTCAATCGGGTGGGGCAGACGTAGCCATATCACATCGAAATCCAGCAGGTTAAGCTCCCGGTCGTTACCGGTGAAGGCGGATCCGTCGGAGGAGTAAGTCAATTTTCCCTCAACTGGGAAGCCATATACCTGCGCGCCGTCGCCCGAAAAAAAGGCGTCGTTGCGGTGGTTACCGCGACTGGCTACGGTGACTTTGGCGCACCGCGGGTCGGCGACCAGCGTATTGAC
>JBASAV010000413.1:0-2702 GCA_049650785.1 Lewinella sp.
AGCTGGTAAGCCTTCAGCTTGTTGATGATACCGATACCGCGGCCTTCCTGACGCAGATAAATCACCGCACCCTTGCCGGCCTGAGCCAGTTTCATGGCGCGATCGAGTTGCTCGCCGCAGTCGCAGCGTTTCGATCCGAACAGATCTCCGGTGATGCACTCGGAGTGGAGCCGTACGATAACGTCGCCGTCGGGATCCATGTCGGGGTGTACCAGCGCGAGGTGGGGCGTGTAGTCCGCTGCGTCACCGGCGTAGGCGATCATCCGGAAATCACCGTAGGGGGTGGGGATGAGGGCTTCGGCGCGCCGTTTAGCGTCAACCGACTCGGCGGTAGGGATGTCTGTGGGGGTGCCGTGGTCGGGCATGATGAGTTGGACGATTATCGTTGCAGAGGTAACGCCTGTCGGCCCCTCCGGTTGTATCTCCGTTGTCCAGGTTAATAGTTGCCGGTAAAGGGTACGAAAAACCCCAACCGCCACGGCGGACGGTTGGGGTTTTAAAAGTTGGTAGGTGTCCCAGTTTACTTCCCGCTCATCACCTCGAGTCCGGTGAGCGCCACCTGGATTTGCTGGCTCAATTCAGACAGGTGACCGAGCACCAGGGCGTTGCCGTTTCCGCCGAGCATGCCCTTGCGAATTTCCATCAGGTTGGCACGGGCCGCGGCGCGTACGTCGGCCGCCACCTCCTCGTTCTTGAGGAGTTCGGTAAGGGCATCGACGTAGTTCGCCTGGAGATTGCGGCCGTAGCTGTCATTCGTATTCTGCGCGTTGAAAACACCGCTACGGGTGTCGTTCATCAGATCCATCACGCCATAAGCCTGCGTGTTTCGGGCCTGTTGTTCGACGAGGCGGTTCAGCCGGTCATCGTTCATCAGGGTGCGGATGGCGTAGGCCTGTAAGCCTTCGATCTTCTCGGCCACCCCGGTGGCGGAGATGCGCTGCAGGATATCCTCATTCACGAGCCACATGGGTGTTTTAAAGATCTGCTCGTTGATGAATGCTACGGCTGCCTGCTGCTTATCGCGCGGGGCCGTTTCGTAGACGATCTTGTTCTCATCGCTGCTGCGCTGCCATTCGTACACGCTGCCGACATTATTGGCGACGTGACCGGTATAGCGACGTAGCTGGCCGACAACGTTATCGTAGACTTCTTCGAGGTTGTCGAAGTACTTCCCGTCCTCGGCCATCCATCCCTGGATTTCGGGAACGATCCGCTTCAGGTTGGCAATACCCAACGTAGACGCCAGGACGGCGTCGTCACCGATATCTTCCGTCTGGGCACTGGCATCGTAGCCATTGCGCGTTTGCCGGCCGTAGCGGAACTTCGGATCGTCGGCCTTTTCCTTGATCATCTCATTGAGTACCTGGTCTTCATCGCCCTCGGTAATGGGGAGATATCCGTACCGGATCGCGTAGTAGTCATAGGGGCCGATCTTGGGGTGCAGGCCTACCCCCTCATCTTCGGGTTGCGCCACGTAGTTGAAGCGGGCATAGTCCATAATGCTGGGCGAAACGCCGTTCTCCTGGACGAAGCCCGGGGTCCGGAGTTGCTCTACCGTGTAGGCGGGGCTGGAACCCATGTTATGTGGGAGACCCAGGGTGTGTCCTACCTCATGGGCGGCAACGAAGCGAACCAGATCACCCATCACTTCTTGCTCGAACTTCGGACCGCGGGCTTCTTCGTTCACGGCGGCCGTCTGGATCAGGTACCAGTTGCGCAGCAGGTTCATGACGTTGTGGTACCAGATGATATCACTTTCCAGGATCTCACCGGTGCGGGGGTCGTGTACGTGCGGCCCCTGGGCGTTCTGGATCTCGGTGGTGACGTAGCGGATCACGCTGTAGCGCACGTCCTCTGGGCTCCAGTCGGGATCCTCTTCCTTTGTCGGCGCGTCTTTGGCCATGATGGCATTCTTCAGACCGATGGCCTCGAAGGTTTTTTGCCAGTCATCGACACCCTGCTTGATGTACGGTGCCCACTCTTTCGGGGTGGCGGGGTCGATGTAGTAGACGATGGGTTTCTTCACGTCGACGAGTTCACCGGCTTCCCAGGCTTCCATGTCGACGGGTTCCAGGCGCCAGCGGGTGATGAATTTTTGCTTCTCGGCACGCTGGGCGTCCAGGCCGTAGTTGGTCTGCTCGATGCTGAAGTAGCCGACGCGGGGGTCGTACTTCCGGGGTTGCATGGGTTCTTCGGGCAGTACGATGAAGCTCTGGTTCATTTCCACCGAAAGGGTCCCGGTCACCTTGTTGTCGGGTAGCTCGTCGCCTTTGTAGGTCAGTACGTGCCGGACCTCCACATTGCTGGGGAAGGCCTTGACGTTCATGATGAGGCTGCGATCCTTGTCCAGTCCCTTGATGCCAAATTGCTTCCGCTCACCGTCGTCCAGTGCGCCGATCATCGGTTCGTCATTGGTGAAGAAGGGGGTCACGTCCGCCACTACGGAAGCACTGTCGGGGCCGTAGGCTGTGATGTCGAAAGCGGCTACGATGGGTTCGAAGTTATTATTCTTCACAGACTGGTACACCGGCAGCTCTTCGCTCGCTACGCTGTTGTAGCTCACGCTGCGGAGTAACACTTTCTCCCCGTGCTTCTGCCAGCGCACTACCTGTTGCGGGCGGCTCTTCATGCCGGCACCGCCGAAGTTGAGGCCCTTGACGTGGCCGCTGATGCGGCTGACCACCAAGATCTCTTCGTCGAGG
>JBASAV010000414.1:0-2372 GCA_049650785.1 Lewinella sp.
CAGCATCATCTCGCCCGACAGGATCACGCTCGACGGGTTGACCTTGTCCTGGCCGGCGTACTTCGGAGCGGTACCGTGGGTAGCCTCGAAGATTGAAATGCCGGTGGTGTAATTAATGTTGGCACCCGGGGCGATACCGATACCACCTACCTGTGCGGCAAGCGCGTCGGAAATGTAATCACCGTTCAGGTTGAGGGTGGCGATGATGCTGTACTCCTTGGGGCGAAGGATGATCTGCTGCAGCATGGCGTCGGCGATGACGTCCTTGATGATGATCTCCTTACCGGCGTCGGTTTTCAGTACGTGCCAGGGTCCGCCGTCGAGCGGGGTGGCCCCGAAGTCCTTGGCGGCGGTTTCGTAGCCCCAGTCGCGGAAGCTGCCCTCCGTAAACTTCATGATGTTACCCTTGTGGACGAGGGTCACGCTGTCCTTATCGTTGTCGATGGCGTACTGGATGGCGGCCTTTACGAGGCGACGGGTACCTTCCTGGCTGACGGGCTTGATGCCGATGCCGGTCGTGTCGGGGAAGCGGACCTTGGCGTACTTGTCGGGGTACGATTCCTTGAGCCAGCTGAGGAACTTCTTGTTCTCATCGGTGCCTTCGGCGAATTCGATGCCGGCGTAGATGTCCTCCGTGTTTTCCCGGAAGATGATCATGTCGACGTCCTGGGGATTCTTGACTGGGCTGGGTACGCCGGTGAAGTACTGCACGGGGCGTACGCAGGCGTACAGATCAAGCTTTTGCCGCAGGGCTACGTTGAGCGAGCGAATACCGCCACCGACGGGAGTGGTGAGGGGGCCTTTGATGGAGACCAGGTATTCCTCGATGGCGTCGAGCGTAGCCTGGGGCAGCCATTCACTGGTCTGGTCCATGGCCTTTTGTCCGGCCAGGATTTCCTTCCAGACGATTTTCTTTTCGCCGTTGTAGGCTTTTTCGACGGCGGCTTCGAGTACGCGGCTGGCGGCGGCCCAGATATCTGGTCCGATTCCATCTCCCTCAATGAAGGGCAGGATGGGATCGTTGGGTACGTTTAATTTGCCGTTGCTTATGGTGATTTTAGATCCGGTCATTGGATGTTCTCAGGTTTAAATGGATGTGCCCTAATCCGGGCGGGCCGGCGAAAATAGCGAATTGTCGCAGACTGTCTAGACTAACTGGTCAATATGGGTGGAGGTTTAACAACACATAAAGGTGGTTTGTATCGTTACCCAAGCACTAATAGCCGCAAGCCCGCATGTCCATTTTTCGCGTTGCCGCCTGGTTACTCACCATTGGTCTGATTATTGCCCTGATCGTGGTGGGTAAAACCTACCTGGTGCCCATCTTCGTCGCCCTGGTTCTTTGGTACCTGGTCAATGCGCTGAACAACCAGTTCCGCCACCTGCCGTTTTTGGGCACGCGACTGCCAAATTCGGTCACGCTGGTCATGTCGCTGATCTTTATCGGCCTGGCGCTCTACGCTATATCGGATATGATTGTGAATACGGTCAACGGCTTTATCCTGGAAAGCGGGGTATACCTGCCGAGAATTGAAGAACAGATCGCCCGCGCCTACGCCGGCATCGGTATCGACCGCGAGCCGCCCTCGGTCTCCGATCTGGAGCTGGGCCAGCAAGTTCTGGGTAATTTCGCCCTCGTGCTGGCGGGCGTAACCAGTGCCGCAAAGGGGGTGGCCCTGGTCTTGCTCTACGTGCTCTTCTTCCTGGTGGAGCAACAAACTTTCCCTAAAAAGCTGGAGGCACTGGGGTTGGATATGCGGCGCAGCACGCGTTTCACCCGCACGCTGGCCGAGATCAATTCCGCCATGCGCACCTACCTGGGCGTGAAGACGGTCACCAGTATCGCTACGGCGGTACTCAGCTTCATCATCTTTTCCGTTATCGGCCTGGATTACGCGCTCTTCTGGGCTTTCCTCATTTTCCTGTTCAACTTCATACCGACCATCGGATCGATCACCGCAACGGCTCTGCCTGCCCTGTTAGCCCTGGTACAGTTCGATAACCTGACTCCGTTCCTGGTAGTCGTGCTGGGCGTAACGGGGGTCCAGATCCTGGTTGGTAACATCGTCGAGCCGCGACTGATGGGCAGTACGCTCAATATCAGCCCGCTCGTGGTGGTCCTGACGCTGATCCTCTGGTCCATGCTGTGGGGCATTGTAGGTATGCTGCTCAGCGTCCCGATTACGGTCGCTATCATCATCATCTGCGCCCAGTTTGAACAGACGCGCCCGATCGCCATCCTGCTCAGCCGAACGGGGGAGGTCAGTACCAAGAAGTTGAAACGGGATAAAAAGATCCCGAGCGTGGCCCAGGAGGAAGCCGTCGTCGATCCTAGCTAGGGTTCATCACTTTTCCTCGTCTTCTTCCAATTC
>JBASAV010000415.1:0-5364 GCA_049650785.1 Lewinella sp.
ACGGGGAGCTTACCGAATTGGCGGAGCCGGTGGAGTTCCGCGTTAAATACCTCGACCAGGCTACCCTACCCACCGAGGACTGGGATGCGTACGATGCCTTCGTCCGCGACGTGATGGACCTGAGCAAAGCCATGAGTGCCGCCTCCGACATCCGCGGCAACCTGGACGACCGCCTGGACGCGCTCGAAACAGCCGCCCTGGAAACTACCGGTAGCCCCGAGGATGCCCTGACCACGCTCTATGATCTCCGCGAGCGTCTGGCGGACTTCACCATGGCCCTCTACGGCGACCGCACGCGCGGTTCGCTGGAAATGGAAACGGCGCCGTCGGTAGCCGGCCGCATTGGCAGCATCGAATACGGTATGTGGAACGTGACCAGCGATCCGACCGAGACCTTCAAGGAAAGTTACCAGGTGGCGGCGGAGCAGTTCGCACCCCTGCTGGACGAACTGAAGACGATCGATACGGACGTGCGGGCGCTGGAGCAAACACTGGAAACCCAGGGCGCCCCCTACACCCCCGGCCGCTGGCCCGACTGGTCCCGGGAGTAACACGCGGTCTCCAACCGCGCGGTACTACGCGGTCTCCGACCGCGCAGTTCGAAGCAGCCTCCGGCTGCGCAGTCCCCCCCATCCAACCCCGAAACCTAACAGATGTCCATAAGGACCCGAAACCTTCTCCTGGCCCTAACCGCACTGGGCGTCCTGGCTTTCCTCCTGGTCCTCCACTTCTTCCTCCCCTACCTCATCGTGTACCCTGAAAAGAGAGCGTGTACGGCAACCACACTCCCGGGCATCGAAACGGGCCTTTTCCAAATAGAGGATAACCTCCACCTGGCCTACCAGACCCTCACACCGGATACCGTTCGCGGCACCGTTATCCTCCTCCACGGCAAAGGCAGCTGTAAAGAAGCCTTCGCCCATTGGCAACTAGACCTGGCAAGCCTGGGCGTACGTTCGGTGGCCATCGATATGCGGCGGCATGGTGAAAGTGACGGCGATTATGCTACCTACGGCTACTTCGAGAAACAGGATGTGGTCGGCCTGGTCGACAGCCTGCGGCGTTCGGAATACGGTGATCTACCCATCGGCATTCTCGGATATTCCATGGGGGCCGCCATCGCCCTACAGACACTCGCGACGACCGACCAACTCGACTTCGGTATCATCAATGAAACCTTTGCCGACTTCCCCGACGTAACGGAGGCGTACGCTGAAAGACTGTTTCATGGTTGGTTACCCCATTGGATAACCGTCTACTCGCTACAGCGCGCCGGTGAAGTTGCGGACTTCGACCCCACCGCCGTAAGCCCCGAACGAGCCGCGGAAAACATCACCGTACCCATACTCATGTCCCACGGGGAAAAGGACACCAACATCCCCGTGGCCCACGCCCACCGCAATTTCGGGCACCTGGCCTCGACGGACAAAACCCTGCGCATCATTCCGGACGGTACCCACGGCAACTATCCGGGGCCCGACGGCGAGGCCTACGACACGGAGGTGCTGGACTTTATCAGCCGGCAATTACGGTAAGTGCCACCCGCCACCCGGATGATTTCTCATAAGGTTTTCGGCATGGGGTGTCGGAAAGGTCACTATCTCGTTGGAGAGGCACACCTTTCATATCCCAACTATGCGCATTCGTATTTTCCGGTTTTTTGTCCTGTTCCTGTTCTTCGGCTTACCCGTGGCCGGCTTTGCCCAAAAAACGTACCAGCCAGGGTACCTGATCGACGGAAACGGCAAACGCGAGGCCGTGCAAATCCTGAATAAAGACTGGCGCTATAACCCTACGGAAATCCAAGTGCGAAGGACGGCGGATCAGGACCCCATCACCGTCCCGACCGAAGCGCTCCGTGAGTTTGGTATCGACGGTAAGGCCCGCTACATCAACCGGCACGTAGCCATCGAAAAGTCTTCCGTGAGCCGTACCACCCGCAATACTACCCGCCCCGTGCAGGAGGTAGAGCGCGTACTGCTACGGGTGGAGGTGGAAGGCGAAGCTTCCCTCTACAGCTACCGGGCACCCCGGGTAACCAAATACTTCCTCACCCAGGACGGTGGGCAGATCAATCAACTGATGTATACCGTGCACCGGGCGGCGGATGGAGGCCTGGTGGAGACGCGCACTTTCGTCCGGCAGCTCCAACGGCTACTGACCTGCGACGACTCCTTCTCCGTCGGGACTGACCTCAACTACAAGCTGGCCGCCCTGACGGACGTAATCATGGCGTATAATACCTGCGCCTCCGGGGGAGAGCAGATCGTCTACGGAAACGAAACATCTAAAGGAAAATCCTTCTACCTGACGTTGCAACCGGGCTTCTACTATACGGATTACAAACTCATAAGTGCCGGAAATAACGAGCGTATTCTCGACTCCGAAAATCGTCTGGCGTTGCGGATCGGAGTCGCGGCGGAATACGTACTGCCCTACGGCGCCAATACCTTTTCCGTGTTGTTTCAGCCCAGCTACTACCGCTTCTCGGCCCCGGCAATGCTCCCCGAACCGTCGGAGTCGGAGTCGGAGTCGGAGTACCTGATGGAGTATGCCGCCTTCGACCTGCCGGTGGCTTTTCGCGCTTACCACTTTCTGCAGAGGGACATAAAGGTGTTCGCCAGTGGAGGAGTTGGGGTCATCATACCCTTCGGTGAGCTGTACGAGAATGGGAACGAAGTCTATAAAATGAAGGGCATGCTGGCAACCCACCTCGAAGTCGGCGTACGCTACCGGGAACGGTACAACCTGGCGATTGGGTACGAGTCGCAGGGTAACAGCCTCCTGAGTGAGGCTGTGCGAACCCGGACTTCCGGACTGCGAATCACCACCGGATATACGCTGCAATAATCGGTCAGAGGAGAGGGGGGAGGAGCAGGTAAAATGCGGTTTCCCCCGATAGCTTTCGGGTCGAAGTTCGAAGCAGCTTCAAGCTGTACAAGTGTGCCGTATAGTTTCCTCACCCGCGTCGGCAGACGAACTACGCTCCGCTCCGTGCGGCGGACGACGCTAACGGACGACTCTACCGCACCAAATTCACCCGCCGCATGAGCTCTTCCCGCTCCCCCTTAAGCTGGACGTCCAGAAGCAGGATGTCCGGAGGCGCACTGCGGCAGTGGTCCAGGGCCTGTTCACCGCGGTGAAGAATACCGGCGATGGCGTAGCCGAGTTCTTCCAGGTAAATCCTGATATTGGCGGCGATGATCAGCTGATCTTCCACTATCAGGACGGAGACGGGTGGAGACACGATCGAGGGTTTGTTCCTTTAAAGGACAACCGACGGTCTTTTTACCTGCGCTCCGCCGCAAAATTGTTGGAACGGGGATGGTCTGAAGTAGGGATACCTACCGGTCATCTCGCAATTGAGTTGCCGCCCTTCTTGGGCGCACCAACCCGATCACTGCAAATGAAACATAATTGGGGTATAGCACTTTACCGCCACAGCCTCACCATCACGCACGGCCGGCCGCCAGCGTGGCATATCTTCGAAAATGGCCAGGGCCGCCTCGTCGCAACCGTAACCGAGGCGCTGGTGGACGGCAATATCCGCCATACTTCCGTCAGCCTGTATGGTGTAGCTGATGACCACTTCGCCCTCTACGGCGTAGTCTACCGCCAGATCGGGATACCGCAGCCGCTCGGCGATGTAGGCTTCCAGGGTCAGTTCGGTTTCCATCAGTCTGGGGGCCGCGTTGACCGCTGTTTTGGTCACGGTACGTGCCGGCGGGTCTTCGGAAGTCGTTTCGGATGTGGGTAGGTAAACCGTCGCTACCTGAGCGGTGAGATCGGCGGTTACGAATCCCCACAGGGTGAGGGCAAGGAGGGTAAAGAGGGTTTTCATCGTGCAATGGTTGAGTAGTGAGCTAGCCCGAACTACGTCCCTTTATGACCGGCAATCCAGGACTTGTTTCCCAACCGTCGTATTTGCTTTCCGAATGGATCGGAAAGTGGTGGTCGTAGATACCCCTTTGGCCATTATCCACCCGCGGCCTGCCTTTGAAAAGAATGGCCGGGTTTTCGGATCACGCCCGGTCACGCGTTGCAGAGTTCGGCCTAGGCGCGGGGTATGTCGGAAAAAGCCGATCTTCCCCTCCGTGACTCCCCACCCCATCATCGTTGGCATCATGAAGATGGACGTAGCCGGCCAGGATGCGCGCAACCTCACCCACCTTACCCGGCAGGCGACCGATCATTTCACCCGGGAAATGGAGCGGGAGCCGCGCCTGCAAATTACCTCGCTGACCTTCGACGGTCCGCCACTCACCCCAAAGGAAAACGGCTACCAGGCGCTGGACTTCGTCCAACTCGGCATCCAGGAGAAAACGGAGCGTCGCCTGGCCTTTCTGATCATCATTACGGAGGTAGAGATTGCCGCCGCTTCTCTCTCCTTCCTGCTGGGGCTTCCGTCGCAGCTGACGAACGTCGCTATCATTTCCACGCGCCGCTTGGCCAACGATGGTTCCGAGGAAGCCAATGATCCCAGCCGGATAGCCAACCGCTTGGGCACGCTCATGCTCCACTGTTTCGGCCGGCTGCTGAATTTGGGGTACCGGGACGAGCCAAGCAACTACCTGGCCCGGATCAAAGTCCCCGCCGATCTGGACGACATGCATCAGTTTACCGACGCACAATTTGAAACCATGGCCACCAGGCTACCCCAAGAGGCGAACGACCGGTACTCTGATGGCAGTCACTGGTTGTTCTTCTTGCGTCAATCGGCGGGAAACTTATCCCGGATAGTCAGGGGCGCCTGGCGGGCTAATCCCCTGCGACTCGCCACCCGGCTACCCCGCATGATCGCCACGGCACTCTCCGCCATCGTGATCCTGGTGTTCGGCGCGGAAACCTGGGATTTCGCCGCTTCGGTATCTCCGGCGCAGCTTGCCGTCTTCGTGATCGCCAGCTTTCTGGCCGGTACGTTCGTCCTGTACCGGGCCTTCTCCTTTCACCTCGTTGCTACGCGCCGGGGGGCTATTTCGGAAAGCTCCGTGGTTACGGCCTGTGCTACGGGACTCGCATTGGTCCTTACCCTGCTTTGCCTGTTCGTCTTCTTCGCTCTGCTGATGTACGGGGTCGTGATCTTCGTCTTCCCGGATCCGCTGATGAGTACGTGGACCTCGGCCCGGGATGGATCTTCGGCCGATGCCCATCTGCGACTGGTCCTGTTTTTGGCGGCGGTGGGTGTTCTGTCCGGCTCGCTCGGCGGTTCGGCGGACTCACGATCCGTGGTACGGAATGTATTGTTCGCGGCGGACGAGACGTAAGCCATTCCAGGGTTAGGCTTCCGGCGGGCACGTTCGTCCGACCCACGTCGTTATTAGTAGGTCTCTCCTAATGAAACCTAAGCTACGCCCCGTGTATTCC
>JBASAV010000416.1:0-3728 GCA_049650785.1 Lewinella sp.
GGTCACGTGGTGCGGCATCACCGGGGCACTTAGCCTTGATATTCTTGAACAAGTAGTTGTCGCCGGGCTTAGCGCGGGCTATAAGGGCGGCAGTTTGTCCGGAGAACGAACCTCCTGGGTTAGTTGCTGCCAACGCATCTTCACGAGCGGGAACATAGAGCAAGCTGAAGCCGGCAATATTACACCGTGCGTCGAAGTCGAAGTTCTTCAGCTCGGCAAAAATACCCTGCTGGGCACGGAAGGTCGAGTTGGCGATATCACCACCCTGCTGGCCACCGATGGTCGGGACCGGATCGGGGATCGGCTTAACGCGGAAGGGGAAAGTACCGAGGGTCTGGCCATTTGCCGTAACCGTCACGTTAGTCGTATTGATACCGGTAGGACGAACGCCCTTCACAACGTAGCTGGTGCCCGATCCGGTGCCCTGAATGGCATCACCGAAGCTGACGCGAACGTCGTTGGAGCTAACACCGGCGGCGGAAACCGTGATCGGGTTCTCAACGCCCATGTAAAACACGTTCATCTTGTCGGCGGAAACGGCAACGGAGCGGGATCCGATCTCGTATTGGAACTCACCGGTTTGCTCGATCACCTCACCGGTCAGGGGGTTCTTGACCGCGACGTAGGTGTTGATCTTCTTGGGTCCGGGGCTGCCGTTAGCCAGCAGGCTAAAGTCGGCGGTACCGTCTGCCTTGATGGGCAGGTTCTGACCGTTGACGCGCAGGGTGATGTTCTCAGGCTGCAGCGAGCTGGAGTAACTACCTACGGATACTTTGGCGTTCAAACGCTCACCGCCGATGACGTAGCTCTTGTCGGCCTGGAAGACCGGGAAGAACTGGTCGAAGACGATCTGCTTACCACCGGCCATCTGGACGATATCGTTCACCAGGTTGGCTTCGGAGATCTTCAGGTCGGAACGGATTTGCGACATCAGGGGCAGCACGGCGGCTACCGGCATGTGACCGAACTTGTAGTCGGCCCAGCTAACTTTCTTGTTGTTGGCCTCGCGCCAGGCTTCGTCGTCGATTTTGAAGGGCATGTTCTCGGCGACACTGGCGATACGAGCATCGCGCTCGCCCTCCTCGATCTGTAACACGTCAGCGTTCTCGGTGAGCAGCTTGGTGTAGGCATCGATGAGCGCCTGACGGGTTTCGATGATCCGACGCTTCAGCTCTTCGCCTTCGCCCTGACCTTCTTCTACCTGTCCGTTCTCCCCCTGCACCAGCAGGCGGGTGGTGACGTCCTTGTTCTTTTTGCCCTTGGGGGCGTTGACGCCATGGCTTTCCATGTAGTCGTTCTCGTCGGTCACCCCGTCGTTATTGCCGGAGACATCGATGAGTTGTTGTGAAAGATCAAAAACGTATTTATCCAATTGCTCGGCCTGCTGGCGGATTTCGGCGATAGCGGGTTGAAGGATACGGTACTTAGCCTTGGAATCGTCCTTCAACAGATCATCGAGACTGGCGACGGTTTCGTCGATCTGTTCGTCGACGGTGGCGATACTGTTCTTATTACCCTCGTCGAGGGTTTGGAAGGCATCCATTACCTCAGCGGAGACGTTGAGGGCCAGCAGCGCCATCAATACCAAATACATGATATTGATCATTAGCTGCCGGGGTTCCTTTGGAATTGACATATAATGGGTTGGTTTAGATCACCGCCCGGGAGCGGCAACCAAAGGGTTTAGAATTGGGATTATACTTAGGCAGTGGGGGCACGCATAGCGCTGATCATGTTACCGTACACATTGTTGAGCGTGGTCAGGTTGCCATTCAGCTGCTGCATGTTCTTCTTGTATACCTTGGTCTCGTCGGTGGTAGCCGCGAGGTCAGCCATAGCTTCATTGAGCTTAGCGTAGAAGTTACCCATTTGCTTGATCTGCGCACTGGTGCCGCTGAAGTCAGCTTCCTGCAGCGCTTTGAGGCTGCTCATGCTTTTCGACATCGTTTGCAGTTCCACGAGCATGCCGCCGAGTTGCTCCTCGACAACCTCACCGTTAAGTGCGGCAACCTGGGGGCCGGAAGCAACCGCTCCACCGGAGAGGGGGGCAACGTCGCCATCGTAGCTGGACAGACCGGGGTAAAGTTTTTCCCAGTAGTAGTCGGGATCAGGACCGAGGATACCGATCAGCAGGAAGAGGCCAGCCTCAACACCGAGTCCCAGGGTCAGCAGGTCAATGGTTACGCCACCGATGGTCGGCATTTCCCAAGACTGGATTTTGTAAAGAGCTCCCAACATCACGACGGCCGCGCCGACACCGATGATGAAGTTCTTCATGTACTTGAAGGTGGGGGATTTGAAAAAGCTCATAGAGAGTAGTACGGATTAGGAATAACAGAGAGTAAGTTAGTGCGCCGGACGTAGCCGGACAACACGATGATGGATTCAACGGGGTTTTAACCGCAGGATCGGGGGCCTTATTGCTTTCCGGCTGAAAAAAGGTCCGGTCGGCTAGCCCTTAGTCGCTCGAGTTTTGGTGTGATGTACCTCCGGCAGAAGGGACGCTCCGCATCGCTTCGGTAATAGTCCCGGTGCTCAGGCAGTGAAGGAGTGAAAGCACGGAAAGGAAGTGCGTTGGTCAATAGTGTCTGGTCGAGTACACGACCCAACTTACTAAGGATTTGTTCACTCTCGAGCCGTTGCCCTTCACTATAGTAATACACCGCAGACCGGTACTTCCCCCTAAGCGAATGTGAATTTGTAGCACTATGTGTCTGCAAATGGACGCTTATCAGGGTGTTAAGCGAGATTTTTTGCGGATCAAAGTGTACAATCACGGCCTCCGAGGGCTCCGCGAACGGCGGATCGGCGGTTATCCACCCCTGCTCCACTTTCTCCACTCCCCCCAGGGAAACAAAGACACCCTCGGTACACCAATGGCAGCCACCACCCAGTCCTATTCGCGTCAGATCGGTCACTTCCGCTAACAACTACACCTTTCCGGTGGATTAATTAAGCAGCAGATTTTTCCCGACTAGCCCAGATAAGCTGCTTTCCCTGCCGCTCCAGGGAGGCCGCAGACCGGCCAAAAAGGCTAGCCAGCCGGTCCAAGTCGTTGGTGTAACACATAGCTTCGATCAATAGCGCTTTTTCTTCTCGCGTCCATGGCTCAAAGGCGCGCGGCAATCGCCGGCGGGCACGGACCATGTATTCCGGTAGTTGGTCTACTTCCTTTCTCAGCCCCAACTCCTTCACCTCGCGCGAAAGCTCCCGGGCTTTTTCTTCGCTGAGTTTATCGAATTGGCTCATTATGAAAAAGTCGATTAGCTTCCAGTCATCAACTGTGCTACTGGAGATGGTCTCCGTAGATGTGTAAGATGGTACCCGTATTTTGAGTTTTTCGATCTCGCTTACAATCACTCGCTGAGTGAGTAGGCCACGATACCGTTTATACGTCAGAAGGCCACGGAGGCGTGGATCGGCAATGCTACGGCTACCCGTCATCACTTTGGCTATCTGCCTAGGGGTGGGATCATAACCCATGTCGCGCAAGTCATCCACCGTGTCCGCAATCTCCTGCCGACTTATTAATTGCTCGCGACCACTCTGTAGTCGCCCGACGAGCCGGTGTAATTCTGCTTGGATTCTTGGTTCCCGCAGGCAGCTATCGCCGGGCCCACGATCGCCGGTTAGCGGGTGAATGTTCTGGGAAAGCCTTTCTAGAATAGCAATGAGATCGTTCCGTGTCATGGTCGGTTGGATGGGTGAAAAAGTCATTTATCACCACC
>JBASAV010000417.1:0-3800 GCA_049650785.1 Lewinella sp.
GCAGTCGGGTTATACTGGGTGATGATGATTATGACCCTGCATGACGCGAGCGGAGCTCACGAACCGTGCCTGGTTCCCGACTTGTAGTCGGGTTTATGCCGGGTGGTGGTAATTATGACCCGGAATGACGCGAGCGGAGCTCACGAAACGTACCCGGTTCCCGACTTGCAGTCGGGCTCATGCCGGGTGGTGAAGATTATGACCCTGATTGCCGCGAGCGGAGCTCACGAACCGAACCCGGTTCCCGACTTGCAATCGGAATCATGCCGGGTGATGAAGATTGTGACCCGGATTGACGCGAGCAGAGCTCACGAACCGTTCCTGGTTCCCGACTTGCAGTCGGGGTCATGCCGGGTGGTGAAGATTGTGACCCTGTGTGACGCGAGCGGAGCTCACGAACCGAGCCCGGTTCCCGACTTGCAGTCGGGTTATGCCGGGTGGTGAAGATTGCGCCCTGGATTGACGCGAGCGGAGCTCACGAACCGTACCCGGTTCCCGACTTGCAGTCGGGTTCATACCGGGTGATGAAGATTATGACCCTGCGAGACGCGAGCGGAGCTCACGAACCAGATCACACCCACCGCAAATCCAACGTCCGGCCGAATTCCTTTTTCGGGGCTACTTTTTTCACCTCGATGGTTCCCGGGGGTTGGTATTCGCCGCTGACGAAGCGGCCGGAGGAGGAGGTCGCCGCCTGCTCCACCACCTGCTCCGACTGGCGGGGCGTATGATTATGCTCCCAGAAGCGGTTCACGCGGCGGCTTTCGGCTTCGAGGGTGTTGACGGGGAACGTATCGTAGCTCCGACCACCGGGGTGGGTGACGTGATAGGTGCATCCCCCGATGCTGCGCTCGTTCCATTTGTCATAGATGTCGAAGACCAAAGGCACATCGGGTTTGACGGTGGGGTGAAGGGCCGACGGTGGATTCCAGGCTTTGTACCGGATGCCCGCCACATATTCTCCTTCCGTACCCGTAGGGGAGAGGGGGATCTCCGTACGGTTGCAGAGGATACTGTAGCGATCCTGGTTCAGACCCGTAACCTTTACCTGTAGCCGTTCCACCGAAGAATCGACGTAGCGGGCGGTTCCCATGCTCCCCAGTTCTTCGCCCAGCACGTGCCAGGGCTCGATAGCGCTGCGGAGTTCCAGGTCCATTTCGTTCTGCCGGATCTGGCCCAGCACCGGAAAACGGAACTCGAAGAAGGGTTCCAGCCAATCCAGCTTGAAGTCGAAGCCGGCTTCCCGCAGGAAGTGGCAGACCTCCCGCAAATCTTCGCGAACGTAGTGGTGGAGAAGAAATTTGTCGTGTAGTGCCGTTCCCCAGCGGACCAGTGGCCGACGGTAGGGCTGTTTCCAGAAGGCGGCGGTCAGGGCGCGAATCAGCAACAACTGCGTCAGGCACATATCGCGGTGGGGCGGCATGTCGAACCCCCGCATCTCAAGAATGCCGAGGCGGCCGGAGGAGCTATCGGGGCTGTACAACTTGTCGATGCAAAACTCGGCCCGGTGGGTGTTCCCCGTTACGTCGATGAGCAGGTTTCGGAACAGGCGATCGACGATCCAGGGCTCGGGGTTTTCGTGACGATCCAGCTGCGCGAAGGCAATTTCAAGTTCGTAGAGCATATCCGGCCGGCCTTCGTCCACCCGCGGCGCCTGGCTGGTGGGACCAATAAAGGCCGAACTGAACAGGTAGCTAAGACCGGGATGGTTCTGCCAGAAATTGACGAAGCTGCGCAGTAAATCCGGACGCCGTAGGAGGGGGCTTTCCCCGGGGGTGGTGCCGCCCAGGGTGATGTGATTACCGCCACCCGTCCCGGTGTGGCGGCCGTCGAGCATGAATTTATTGGTACCGAGGCGACTTTCTTTCGCCCGGTCGAAGAGGATGGTGTAGTTGCGGACGATCTCTCGCCAGCCGGTGGCCGGGTGCACGTTGATCTCCACCACCCCGGGGTCCGGGGCGACGACGAGTTTCGTTAGTCGGGCATCGGAGGGAGGCTGGTAGCCTTCAATCACCACCGGAATATTTTCCTCCGCCGCGGTTCGCTCGATGGCGGTGAGCAGGGTAGCGAAGCTTTCGGCACTTTCCAGGGGGGGGAGAAAGACGTACAGTCGCCCCTCCCGCGGTTCGAGACACAGGGCCGTGCGAATGGTTTCCGCCCGGTACTCCGGTTCGAACCCTTTTCCCTTCTCTTCCGGTTTTGGTGGGGGAGACTTCCGGGTGATACCCGGTGCGAGCGCCTCCGGAAGATCGCCGTAGTCTGGCAGGACAGGCAGTTCTTCCTGCGGACTGGCCGCCATTTCCACGGGTTGCTGGTCCGCAACCTGGTGGGGCAGTCGATCGAGGGGAAGCCGGAATCCCATACCGGAGTTGCCGGGCAGGAGAAAGATGTGGCCGCGCTTCAATTCCCAGTGGCCGCTTTTCCACTCCGCCTCGTTGTGGTCGAATTCGAGCGGCAGGACGTAACCCCGAGGCTTGTCCATTCCGATTTTTAGTAGATCCTGCAGCGTCTGCCGTTCGAGCTTGTCGGCCGGATCGACCCGGCGGGGATCGATATTGACGGGGAGGTTGCCGGTTTCCCAGAGAAAGTAGAAGTTATCTTCGTAGGCGGGCTGGCAATTTTCCGGAGCTACGCCCAGCCGGCGGGCCAGCGTCCGACCGAAGCGGTCCGCGGTAGTGGCTTTAGCCTGATAATCTTTGGTCGGATCGGCTAAAAAGGACTCGTCCTTCCAGAGTGGCTTATCGTCCGTACGCCAGTAGATCGCATACTGCCAGCGGGGGATGGGTTCGCCGGGGTACCATTTTCCCTGACCCTGGTGGATAAAGCCGCGTGGGGCGAATTCCTGCTTCAGTTTGGTGGTAAGCTCGTACGCCAGCTTGCGTTTATCCGCGCCGTCGGCCGCTTCGTTCCACTGGTCGGATTCCATATCCCGGTCAGACACGAAGGTCGGTTCCCCACCCATGGTGAGACGGACATCACCTTCCTGTAGGGCATCATCCACCTGGTCACCCAGTGCCAGTACTTTTTCCCATTCGGAGTCCGTGTAGGGTTTAGTTACGCGCGGGGTTTCGCGAATACGCTCCACCACGTTGGCGAAGTCGAAAGTGACTTCCGCCGGATCGCTGAAGCCGCTTAGCGGAGCCGCGCTCGCCGGGTCGGGCGTGGCCGCCAGGGGAATGTGTCCCTCGCCGGCAAAGAGCCCGCTGGTAGCATCGAGCCCTACCCAGCCGGCACCCGGCAGGTAGACTTCCGCCCAGGCGTGCAGGTCGGTAAAGTCCTCCTCCGGTCCGTTGGGGCCGTCCAGCATCTTTTCGTCGGAAGTAAGCTGCACCAAATAGCCCGATACGAAGCGGGCGGCCAGGCCGAAACGGCGCAGGATCTGAACGAGCAGCCAGGCGGAGTCTCGGCACGATCCATTCTGTTGACTGAGGGTGGTTTCACAGGTTTGGACGCCCGGTTCCATCCGTACGTTATAGTGGATATCGCGGGCTAACTGCTGGTTGAGGCCGACCAACCACGTTACGGTAGGTACGTCTTCCTGCGCTCCGGCGCCCCCATATTCCGTAATCCAGGCATCGAGAAGTGGTCCGGATTCGGTCAATTCCAGATAGGGGGTGAGTTCTTTTTTTAGCTGCTCGTCGTACCGGAAGGGGATGGTTTCGGCGTATTCCTCCAGGAAGAAATCGAAGGGATTGACCGTAACCAAATCGGCAATGACCTCTACATCGATGTGCAGATGGTCCGTTTTTTCGGGGAAGACGACCCGGGCCAGGTAATTGCCGAAGGGGTCTTGCTGCCAG
>JBASAV010000418.1:0-18777 GCA_049650785.1 Lewinella sp.
CGGTGGAGCCGATTCGGTGACGGTAGGTATCACCAATTTCGGCGGGGAAGCCCAGCAATTTTTCCGGCTTGATTTCACCGTGAACGGCGAGCCGGGAGGGGTGAACTTTCCCTTCGACGGCATCTACACCGGCGTGGTCGGCGTGGACAGTACCAAATACTTCACGTTTGATACCCGGACCGATCTTGGGCAACCCGGTTTCTATGAGTTCCAGATTTTTACGCTGCTGGAAGAGGATGAGAACCTCAGTAACGACACCCTCACGGCATCGGTCATCACCCTCCCCGTCATCACGGAGTATCCCTATTTCGAGGACTTTGAGGGTAGCGATGGGTTCTGGTTTCCTAGTCAGGGTGGTCGCGGTCCCCAAAGCTGGTCCCGAGCCGTGCCACAGGGCCAACGCATCGACCGGGCGGGATCCGGCGAGGTGGCTTACGTCACTAATCCACGGGGACCCTACAACGATGATGAACTGAGCTACCTCGAATCGCCCTGCTTCAACTTCTCCGGTCTGGAAGAGGCCCCCTACCTATCGTTCTTGCTATCGGTCGATACCGAAGAGGAATTCGACGGCCTGTACCTGGAAGCAAGTACCGACGGCGGCGACAGCTGGGAAATCGTAGAGCGAAACGCCACGGGCGTAAACTGGTATAACAACGGCATTCAGCAGCAGTGGGACGGCAACGGCGGTTTCGGGGAGGGCTACTCCCTGGTGGGCCAGCAACTCCGCGAGTATGCCGGTGAAGATCAGGTCAGACTACGCTTCGTATTTCGCAGTGACGGCGATACGCGGCGGGAGGGCGTGGCCATCGATAACATCCGCCTGACGGACAGACCCATGGTCGACTACGCCGTCACCCGGGTAGGGCTGGTCAACGAGGCAAACTGCTATAATGAATTTGACACCGTCCAGATCCGGCTAGCCCGATTGGGTCAGCTTCCAGTAGAAAACGTCAATGTATACTACTCCCTGAACGGTGACCCGGCCGTCGTGGAGGAGGCCCCCGCCCCCCAGACCTACGGGGAGCAGCAGACATACAACTTTGACGTGCGCCTCCAATTCGGCAGCGCATCGCGCCAGCGTAACCGCCTGGTAGCCTGGGTGGAGGCCGAGGGCGATAGTGCCAGCTATAACGATACGGTGGTCTACCGCTTCATGCTGGCTCAACCCGTACCCTTCATCGCAAACTTTGAAGATCGCCGCGTTCCCCGCTCGTGGGAGTTGGATTCGGATATCGTGATAGCCGAGCGCGCGGGTAGTCCGTCCGTGGCGCTTACTGATAATCTGAGTGAGCAGGATACGTTCATGCGCTTCACGACGGCCAATTATGGTCCGCTCGAAGCAGGTGACGAGTTAGTCTTCACCTTCCGCCAGCGGGATGCCGGGGGAAATCCCGTAAGCGGCGGTATTAGCCGCCTGCAAGTCGACGGAAGCGTCGGTTGTGGTACCCTCACGCCCAACCTGGTGAGTGCGGTGAATCCTCCAGACTCGACCTTTGTCATTCCGCTGGATGAATACGCCGGGGAGAACATATTCTTCGACTTTCTCGTCGAGTGGGAATCCGGTGATTATTTCGTCATGATCGACGATGTTTCCGTGCGCCGTTGTCCGGCTGACCTGGATCTACGGTTCACCACCGCGCCCCCCTCGGGCATATTCGCTGACGATGGAACGGCCTACGTCCTCACGGGAGCCGGTGTACCGCCCTATACATATTCCTGGAGTAACGGTGATACCACGCCCTCGGCCGATAGCCTGAGCGTTGCCGAATATTCCGTAACCGTAACGGACGCTATCGGCTGTGCCGACTCGCTCGATCTGGAGGTAGACCTGATGGCTGTATCGACGAGTGATCCCGACGCTTTGCTAGCCGATTTGGCCGCATACCCTAATCCTACGGCCGGACGCGTAGATCTGCGGCTGCAGCTTCCCGGACCGCTGGCTTTGGCGCTGGAGGTGTACGACGGCAGCGGACGCCGGGTCGAACAACGCTCCCTCGGGCAGACCAGTACTCTGGATGCCTTCGTTGACCTGACCGAGCGGTCGCCCGGATTATACCTGATCCGGATATGGGCCGGCGAGGCTACCCGTACCGTACGGGTGATCAAGCGGTAGGTTTACCGGATGCCGCGCTCGCGCAAATTGGCTACGTAAATGGCGATGTTACGGGAGTGTCCACCGAGTGTAGTGGCAAAGTTGTGCATACCGCTACCGTCGCCGCGGGCGCAGAAAAAGAGATAGTCGTGGTCTTCGGGAGAGAGGACCGCATCAATACTGCCGACGCTGGACATGGTGATGGGCCCCGGCGGCAGGCCCGGATAGCGGTAGGTGTTGTACGGGCTATCAAACTGAATGTGCCGGTTCAGTACCCGACCGACGTCGAATTCCCGCGTGGCAAAAACGGCCGTTGGATCCGCCTGGAGCGGCATGCCAATGCGGAGGCGGTTGAGGTATACCCCGGCGATGCGGGGCCGTTCCGAAGCCTGTAGACTTTCTTTTTCGACAATGCTGGCGAGGGTGTATACTTCCGCGGGGGAGAGCGCCAATGCTTTCGCTTTCGCCAACCGGTCGTTGCCGTTCCAGAATCGGTCGTGCTCCTTGACCATGCGCGCCACGAAGTCCCGTGGCGTCGCGTTCCAGTACATTTCGTAGGTATTGGGAATGAAGAGCGTCTGGAAGGTTTCCATGCTGTAGCCTACGCTGTCAACGAATTCAGCATCCTGAAAAAGCTGTAAGAAATCGAGACTGTCCGGTTCCAGGAAGCGCGCCACCTTGGCGGCCACGTTCATGGGTTCGCGTTCGGTAGTGAGGACAACATCTACGGTAGACTGCGCGCCACCCCGGAGTTTGCGAATGAGGCCGACGCTGCCCATACCCGGGTCAACGGTGAAACGGCCGGCGCGCATCGGGCTGCGCTTGAAGCCCATCTGGTTGGCCAGCGGGTCGAAAAAGGTGCGGTTGGGTCGGATACCCTTGACCGCCAGGCTATCCATCACCTGCTCGTAACTGCTTCCCGTGGGAATCTCGATGGCTACCGGTTCGGCCAGGTCATCAGGTACGGCCGGTACGATCATCACTTGATAGTAAGCGTAGGCCCCGAATAGCAGGGCGACCAGAACCAGAAGCGCGATAATTTTTTTCATGTCAATATTGTTCCTCCTCGTTGGGGAAGTCTTGACTTTTAACGTCCGCCACGTAGGTTGCTGTTGCCTCCCGGATAACCGAAAACAGGTCGGCATAGCGACGCAGGAAGCGAGGGTGAAAATCTTTGGTTATGCCGAGCATATCCTGGGTCACTAACACTTGCCCGTCGCAATCGTTGCCGCCGCCAATTCCAATGGTAGGAATCGCTACGGCCTGGCTGACACGCTTGGCCAATTTTGCCGGGATCTTCTCCAGCACCAAACCGAAGCAGCCTAGGTCCGCCAGCATATCGGCATCGCTGAGCAGGCGATTAGCTTCTTCTTCTTCCCGGGCGCGGACCGTATACGTACCGAACTTGTAAATGGACTGCGGCGTCAACCCCAGGTGGCCCATGACCGGAATGCCCGCCTTCAGGATGCGGCGGACGCTTTCCGACACTTCCTGCCCGCCTTCCAATTTTACGGCGTGGGCACCGCTTTCCTTCATGATCCGGATGCTGGATTTCAGCGCCATTTTGCTGTCTCCCTGGTAGGTACCGAAGGGGAGGTCGACCACGACCAGCGCGCGCTGCACGCCCCGTACCACGCTGGAGGCGTGGTAGATCATCTGGTCCAACGTGATCGGCAGCGTAGTCTCGTGACCGGCCATCACGTTACTGGCCGAATCACCCACCAGCAGTACGTCAGCGCCGCCGGCATCGAGTATGCGCGCCATGGAAAAATCATAGGCCGTTAACATCGCGATCTTTTCCCCGGCTTCCTTCATCGCCTGTAGGGTGTGGGTTGTAACCCGCTTGACATCACTGACCTTATGTACGCTCATGGCGCCAAAGGTAAGCTTCCCGCGTTGACCGTGCGCTAACGGACGACCAGTCGGCGCGCGCCGCGGCGGCCCTGCTCATCCATCAGTACCACCAGGTAGAGGCCGGGAGGGATGCCACCGAGCGGGAGGGTGAGTGTCCGATTAGTATGCGAAACCACCTCCCGGCGTAGCTGGCGTCCGTCGGGGGCGTAAAGTTCAACAGATGCGGCCCGTAGCGTACCCGACCACGAGATCGTCACTCGGTCGGTCGCGGGGTTCGGTACGGCCGACCAGGCTGCCACGGGCAGACCATGCTGCTGCGCGGAGGTACAGTCATCGCCAAAGAACACCGTACGGGATTTACCCGCCGAGCCCTCGCATACGCTGGCTACCTGCACTTCGTAGGTAGAGCAGAGGTTGACGTTTTCTACCTGCAGGCTTAGTCCATCTACTTTGCGCTCGGTAAATTTTTCTCCGGAGCGTTCCCGGTACCTCACTAGGTAAGTGCCGCCGGGCGCAGCCGAAGCCCCCCAGTTCAGCAGGGTGGCATTGGCTGATTCGTCGTAGGCAGCTGCTAGGGTTGGTGGCGGAGGACATCCCTGTACGGGGGTTACATCCAGACAGTAATCCTCTACCTCTCCGCTGAATTGCTGGTTGCTACCGTCCGGGCAGCCGTCCGTCTTGACCGTAGTAAACTGCATGATGACGCGCATACGCGTAAGGCCGAAAGTGGCTGCGGCCGGTACGGTAAGGGACGCCCGCGCCGAGCCGCCGCGGGGAGCCGATTGTTGCAGGGCCAATTCATCGGGCGAGAATTGCGCGTCGTGGTTCCAGTCGATGTACACGTGAAAGTCCTGGGTAAAGCCGTTGCCCCGGTAATCCGGCCACAGTTCCATTTGGTAGATACCCCCGGGGACCACGCTGGCGGTAGTGAGGTCGCCGTAGTTCGCATACGCTCCGTTGGCGCGTTCCGATGTGTGGTCCAGGACACCGGGAATACGGACCTGCGCGATCCATTCCTGTTCGTTACCAAAGCCGGTGGCCGCGCAATAGGCTCCATCCAGACATACCCCGCAGCCCAGGGTTTCCGCCTCTCGAAGCCTGCCGAAATCTGTACTCGATCCCACGCAGTTTGTCCGCAGTTCAAATTGATATGTCCGGCAATTGCGTAAACCAACCACCTCCACGGTGGGCTCGGTCACCGTGAGTTCCTGCCAACCTTCTCCGTCGATACCGTAGCGTAGCGTATAACTAGCGGCACTTAGTAACGGGTCCCATCGGGCGCTGATTTGCCCGCCGGGTTGCGGGGTTAGGGTGAAGCTGTCTGGTAAACGGCAGCATCCCGGGGATTCAACAACTAGTACATCGGAGGGCGTGGGCTCGTCGTCGCAGTAAGCCAGCAATTGTAGTTCGTACTCCCGGCAGGCCGAAAGGGTAGGGAGGCGGTAGGGGGATTGGACGTTGCGGATCGTATCCCAGCTAGTGGCGTTCGTGCCCCGGTAGCGAAGATCAACCACCCCGACGGAGGCAATACGGGTCCAGCTGAGTAGGAGGTCCGTGGACCCGTCGCCCGGCGGGCCGGCAGTAAAGGAAGCTGGCGGTAGACAGGCGGTACAGGATCCCTGCAGTGACTGTACCGCGGCACCAACACTAAGGGCACCCCCGGTGCGGGTGGCCTCGGTCAGGGTGGGCAGGGGCCGCACCGTGGCCAACAGTACATCGCGGACCCGACGGGCGGCTTCCGGCGGGTCGCTGAGTGTGAGCTCGCCAAACGTGACGCAGGGCACGGAATAAAGCAGACCGATGCTGCCCGTCACGGCGGGAGCGGCATAGGAAGTGCCGAAGACGGTTCCGTAACCACCGTTCGGTAGTGTGGTGACGACCCCTTCGCCGAAGGCCGCCATATCCACGGATAGCACCCCTTTGGCGGCGTCCTTTACTTTTTTATTTCGGGTGTCGAGGTTGGTCACTGTGATCAGGAACTCGGAATCACACAGGCTGGGCAGATCACCGACTTCATCGACGTCAATATCGCGGTTAGGCACGGCCGCTACGTTAAGAATACCGTACTTACCGAGGGTGTCATAAAGGGCACACCAGATGGGGCTCTGGGAGGGAAAGGCGCGGTCACGACCCCAGCTGGCGTTGGTGGCTACGACGTAGGCCCCCTCCCGTCCGCCGGTGGCATCATAGCGTTGCCTGGCCTGCAGCGCGTAGCCGTACGCCTGGATAACTTCCGATTCCAGGGGGTCGAAATCGTTGGTGATGTGCATCACCTTAGTGCGCCAGTTTATGCCGGTTACACCGAGCCGGTTATTTCCCACGGCCGCCATTTGACCCATCACCGGACTGCCGTGATCGCCCTTGCCGGCTTCCACGTCGCTATTATCCAGGGCCGTGTTCCAACCGTAGCGGTCGTCTATGTAGCCATTGCCATCATCGTCCAGTCCGTTGTCGGGTATCTCGTCGTTATTTATCCAAATATTTTCCCGTAGATCCGGGTGCGTGAGGTCGATCCCATTATCGATCGATGCGATGACGATGGTGTCGCCATTGGCCGTCACGCCACCCGTGGTGATGTCCCAGGCGAGTTCGGCCTGGTAGTCGGCTCCCGGCTCACCGCCTATCTGACCAGTGTTCCAGAATTGCCACTGTTGGTTGTACTGTGGGTCGTTGGGTCGCCGCCGGAAACTCAGGCGATGATTGAGTTGGACGTGTTCTACCCGGGGGTCGATGGCGTATCGGCGGCGTAATTCGGCTTCCGCGTAGCGTGACCAGTCGAAGGTCGCCAGCCAGGTACCTCCGCCCGGTTGCAGTCGCTCCCACCCGGCAAGCTCTTCTTGCCCGAGCATCCAGGCCTTGCCGTCGACGCCCGGCCGGAACTGAAGGATGAGTTGTCCCTGTGCGTAGTCCAGCAGCTGCGCATTTAGCGAGGCGGAGCAGAGCAGACAAATCAATATGCAGTGGGGTGAGCGCATGTACCGGGATCAAGACCGAGCGAAAGCCAAAATAGGCATTCGTGCTGGTAGTTTCCCCGACGATTTGGTTGTCGGGCTTACCTTAATTGACGTACGTAGCGTTTAGATCGTTGGTTTTAGATAGTTAAGGCCCCCCCGGTAAATCCCGCCCTTATGCGAATACGCGGCGCCAGCCCAGGCGTACGACAATCAGCAGCCCCAGAAAAACCAGCAGCAGATACTGGATCTTTAGTCCGCTGAAGACGACGATGCGGGTACGGTCGATCGCCCAGAGAATGACGAGGGTGGCAAAGATCATCAGCACCAGGCCCCCCAGCCGACCGAAGCCCGGTAGGGCGGGCATGTAGACCTGTCTGCGAATGATATAGGCGGTGGCGAAAAAGCTGGCGATCGGAATGCCCTGCAGTACCAGATCCGTGTCGAGGATACTCCCCCGCTCAAACAACCACTGGTAGGCCATCAGGGCCGCTGATAGGATCGCCGGTATGGCCACGAGGTAAAGCAGCGTACTATAGAGATAATTCCAGGGGGGCAGGTGGTTCTCGTTCCGCTCCATCAGGCCGGCCAGGAGCGCGGCGAAGGGGATCAGGGCAAAATAGAAGATTACGGCGTCAGGGTGGTCGGCGGCGTATTGAAGCAGATCGTTTAGCGTCATGATCCGCTAAGGTAATTCATCGATCCACCGCCAGGGTAGGAGCCCGGACAGATTAAGCCGGAAGGCCAGCCGTTCCAACAGGTTGCCTCGCTGCTCCAGCAGATTGCTGGTGTCCGAATCCGATACCAACGGCAGGTAGAGGTGGAAGCGGTCACCGAGCAGATTGAGAGCCACGCCGCCGACGTATTTCACCTCATTCGTCTGGTCACTGGTGAGCGTACTGCGGAATCCATAGGATCCGATATCGAAGTACAGGCTTAGGGGAACTGGCAGGGGTAGGTCCGCGTCCAGGTTGAGGGCTGCCAGGTAATCGTTGCTGCGCCCGTACGGAAACGCGGCGCTGATGGGGGCCCGGAAGCCACCCTGCCGCTGCTCGAGCTGTTGCTCGTACCAGCCGTCTTTTCCCCGGCCCAGGTAGAGATCGTCGTAGGCATAATCGCTGGCGGCTTTGTCGACCAGGGACAGACTGATCGTCGGTGCGGTCGTTCGCTCGCGCTGGTCGTGTTGTAGGAAGTATCCGGCGTAGAAACGACCACTCAGGAATTTATTCGGTCGGTACTGGTAAGCGGTCTCCACTTCGGCGTCGAGCCGCAGATAGTCCACGGGATTAAAAGCATCGGGGCTATCGAATCGTTGCTCCAACCGCAGGCTGTAGCGCAGGGGGTTGATCTCCCGGTCTATCTGTGCTTCGTACCCCAGGCGCAGGAAGCTTTGTTTGATCTCCCGGTCTTCTTCCAGTAGTTGGCCATCGGTACTAAAGGCCGGCCGCCGCTGGTTAAGGTGTACGAATTGCGAGTACAGGCGGCTTTTTCGCCGGCTGATCGCGGGGTGGTTAAAATGAAAATCCGTACGTAGCGCCCACCGGTCATAGCGGTATACGCCGTCGATATTTTCGGCTGGCGGGTCGAAGTCACTGAAACGTTGTACGCCCCCGCTCACCTCCACCCGCTGTAGCCAGTCCGTTGGTCGGGTGAGCCGGTACTTAGCCCCCGCGAAGCCGACGATGTCCTTACTACTGAACCCATACAGCGGAGCCAGCAGGAACTCCACCCGCCGGGGCTCCAGGGTACGGTTGTGCAGAGCTAGACCCAGCAAGGCGCCGTCGTTGCCATTGAGTCCGATCAGGGGACTGAAGAAGAGCTGCCCCCGATCTTGCTCGCCGTCGGTGATCAAACTGAATTTAGGTAATTCAAAGCCACTTCGGTCATCCTTTTTCCAAGCCGAGCGATTGAAGTCGCCCCTGTCGACCGTGGTCATCGCGTCCCGCACGTATTGGCCCTCCTGCAGTGATTCCATCGCCGCGTAGAAGTCTTCGGGTGCCGGGTGCCGGAATTGCCATTCCCGGTAGTACGACTGGAAGGCGGCATCCAGTCGTTCGGTGCCGACCCGTTCTTCGATCTCATTAAGGACCAGGTTGGGTTTGCTGTAGGCGCCCATCCAGTAATTGTACTGCTCCAGGCTGTCGCTGCCGGTGTCCGGCGCTTGGTCACGTCCCAGCCGGGCCAGGTAGCGGTAGGCGACGTTGTCGGCGTCGAGTTCACGACCCGGGATAAGCCGGATGCGGCCGTCTCGTTCGGGATAGAACTGGCGGGTATACCGGCCTTCGTAGTAGCTGTTCAGCCCTTCGTCCATCCACGGGTGGTCCCGTTCGTTGCTGCCCAGTACGCCATAAAACCAGTTGTGGCCTATTTCGTGGGCCAGTACTTCGTCGAGGGCGTAATCGCTGCCGCTCAGCCCGATTACGGTGATCATGGGGTATTCCATGCCGGCTCCGGCGCTCAGGGCAGACTGCACACCCGTCACCTGCGGGTAGGGGTAGGTCCCTACGTGTTCGGAGTAGAAGCGGGTCGACCGTTTCAGATAATCCGTCGCATTTTTCCAGTAGGCCGATTCCGTACGCGTAAAAAACGCCCACACGTCAATTGGCTTTTGGGCGGCGGAGCGCAGGAATAATGTATCGTGGAGAACCCGGAAGCGTTTGTCCGCGAACCAGGCAAAGTCATGCACGCGCTCGGCGGTATACGTAAGTGTTTTGGTGGCCGAATCGGAGGGCGGAAAGGCCTCGTTGACGTATCCGTAGGAAATGACCTCCTCAAAGTCGTTCAGGGTTGCACGCGTACTATCTGCCTGCTCCAGTAACCAAGCTCGCTCCGCAGCATCCTGCAGTTCTCCCGTCGCGGCAATTGGATAATTCTCCGGTACGGTGATCCGTACCGTATAGTCACCGAATTCGCTGTAGAACTCCCCCTGGTCGAGGTAGGGCATAGCGTGCCATCCGTTGCGGTCATAGACGGCCGGCTTGGGGTACCACTGGGTGATTTGGTAGGATTGCCCTACATGACCCAGGCGACTGAAACTCCGGGGGATTTTTACCCGAAAGGGCGTTCGGATGGTAGCTGTCTCACCGGGGGATAGCGGCTCATTTAGCAGCAGGGTGCCGATGTCGGGCTCATTCGAATAGGTAAAGCGCGAAGACTTCCCCTCCACCTCAAACGCCAGGCTGTCCATGGTTCCGCGGGCATCGGGATCAGCAAAGTGAAAGCGCGTCTGCCCGTTGCGTAACTGCTGCCGGGCGAAGGCGCTCTCCTCACTACTATAGGCTCGTGGCCAAAGGTGAAAGACAATCGAATCCAGGGCGTGAGGGGCATTATTGGTGTAGGCGATGGTAACATCTCCGTGCAACTCGTGCGTCTGGTCGTCAAGACGGACATCGATCGTGTAGCTGACTTCCTGTTGAAAATAAGCGGACTGGCCAAGCAGGGGACAGGAGAGCAGGAAGAATAAGAGGACACGCATAGAGGATGGGCTACAGTAGTTCACCACTGAATCCGAAGGGGAGCAAGTCGCTGGCCCGCTCGAATACGTATACCGGACCGGTCTCTCCCCGTAGGATTAGTCGCATACTATGACCGAAACGTCCCTCGTGCTCGCTCAGTATCTGCCGGCACGAGCCGCAGGGGCTGGCTGGCGTGTCCAGCGTTTGTGTCGGAGCCTTTACGGTGATCGCCATGGCAGCTACCGGCATGCCGGGGCGGAGGGCGGCGGCGGCGGCCATCGTATTCGGCTCGGCGCAGATACACATCGGGTAGGCCGCATTCTCGGTATTCGCCGCAGCGACGATGGTGCCGTCTTCCAGCCGGGCGGCGGCGGCCACCTTAAATCTGGAATAGGGGGAATAGCTGTTAGGCAGGGCGGCGGTGGCGGCTGCCAGTAGCTCGCGGTCACCGGCTGGAAGTTGCTCGGGATCGGCTACTTCGGTGAAGTTTATTGTTAGGCTTTTCTCGGTCATGGTAGGTGTAGACATCGGATGTGGCAGGTCTGACATTTTGACATACATCGGATATTGGAAACGTCCATCGTATGATATACACTAGTATCTGTCATGCAAAACCCGTGCAATATCACGAATATTGCAATAAGTGCGACCTGCCGTATCCGGTGTCTGTAATTCTGACGGCACTGCCACATCCGATGTTTAAAAGGGAGGACTTTCGGCTACGAGAATAATCTAGCTATCGTATCTCCACCGCCTCGGCGGCATTCACGAAGAGTACATTACCGATCTCATCGTAGCCGTCGAAGAGCTCCTTTTTCATACGCTTCAACGCCTCGTCCCGGAAGCCCATGATAACCAGGTCGGCCTCACCCGACCGGCCGGCGATGACGCCGCGTACGTCGGTGTTGTCCACGCGGCAGAGCACTTCGATGTTATTGCGGCTGATGGGAAGCTTTCCGGTTTCGATGAGGTTGAACATACGCTGCTCCTCTTCTACCAGTTTGGATTCCTCGAACAAGGCAAATAACTTGATCTCGGCGTCCTTCCAATCGGAGTGGCCGGTCATCACGTAGGCCAGTAGAATCATCAGGTTGGAACTCTTGAGGTGAGCGCGAGTGATCCAAACGTGGATGGTTCGTTTTAATCCAAACCCGCGTTCTGACAGCCCCAGAATGCCGATGTTAAAGTCAACAGACTTGATCAGTTTGAAATTGTCGATGATGTCCGTTAGCCCCTCACCGCCACGCTTGGAATACTCCAATAATAGAAGGTTATTCTCGGTGCCGGCGATCCCCGGAAATTGGATGATCTGTGCAATGGCCGATGTATATGAAGGAGATACAATCGTATCCACGTAGATGCGGCTCTCCGTGGCTTCGGCCATCCGGATAATGCGCTCCTTGGTATGCCTAGCCGCCTCCGAGGTATCGTGGCTCAGGTAACCATTAATGTAGTGTAAGTAGGTGCCAAACCCGTACTTCTGTGAGAGCCATCGTAGCAGGTCGAATGCACCCAGGCGGGTGAAGGTGGCATCGCTGACCGCGATCACGCTGGGACGCCAGCTTTTCTTTTCCTCCTTTTCTGCTTTCTGCAGGAAAATCTGGATGCGCCGGCTAATCTGGAAGATCACGCCCTGGAAGATCAGCGCCAAGCTTCGCTTATCCGGATTACTATAGGATATGTATATGTACAGCAGACCAATCAGGACCACCGCGGCCGCTGCGTAGGTGGAGTTCATGACGAAGATCAGTCCGAAACAGGCAATTGCCCCGAAGAGGCTCACATACCACTTGGACCGGAAAGTAGGACGATAACTTGGATCGGCCGCGAAATGATTGAGGAAACTGATCAGACACAGCGAACCGTAAGTCACCATGAAGAACATGGAAATGATCTCCGCCACGCTGTCCAGAGCGCCAAGCATGATGAAGAAGGCAGCCAGAACCACGGTCACCAGGCTGGAGTTATACGGTTCGTTGCTGGCACCCCGGCCGCGGGCCAGGAAGGCGTTGATTCCGGGGGCGGGAAAAAGCTTGTCGGCGGCAATGGCCTGCAGGGTACGCGGAGCAACTAGTATCGATCCAAGTGCCGAAGAGATCGTAGCGGCGGCCAGTCCCAACGGAATAATCCACCAACCCTGCCAGGCGATATCCGCCATGATCAGGTTACTCGTATCGGCCAGAGCCTCCGGTGGGGCCGAAGCAGATAGCTTCCAGGCCATGAAGAGGTACATGACCATGCCACCGATGGTGGCCGCCAGCGTACCCCGCGGAATAGATTTTCCCGGATCCTGTAAATCGCCCGACAGCCCAACCCCCGCCGTCATACCGGTGAAGGCCGGAAAGATGATCGCAAAAACCGTAAAGAAGCTGAGGGTAGGTATATCCGGTCCCGGTTCAGCAGGTGGTGGTGGTGCCGGGTTCATTTCCTCCGATCCTCCGGGATAGTAGACGGTGTCCGGCGTATTCCCGCCCTCCGCTTCCGTAACCAGTTCCTGTAATGCCTGGTCGGTTACTTCGGTATCGGCGGAGTAGCTATTGAAAAATTCCACCGAGTTTTCCCGGCCGTATTCCGTTGTACCAAAGAAAAAAGCAATCAGCGCAAGACCCAGCGTAGCTACTACTATATAAAGGATTTTGACGCCCAGGTCCGCTCCCTTGGTAAGGATAAGGAGCGTAAGCAAAAGAAGGGCAGGTACCCCGATAGTCTGTGGAAATTCCAGCAGGTAACTCACCCACGGCAGCAGCACGTATGTCTCCTGCAACCAGCTCACCAGGGGCCGGAAGGCCTCGGTAAAGGCCATAATGTAAAAAGCTACGGAGATGGCCTGCGACAGATATAACGCTATACCGATCGTGCCGCCGATCACCAGCCCGAAGCTGCGGGAGATGATGTAGTACTCTCCACCACCTTCCACCTTTTGGTTGGTGGCGATCTCGGCAATCGCCATTGCGGTGGGAATCGTAACGGCGTGACCGATCAGGATGATAGCGATCGTACCGGCCAACCCCACCATTCCTACCGCGAAACCGAAGCGAAGGAACATGATGGCCCCCAGAATAGTCGAGATCGCAGTGAAAAAGACCGGGGCGGTACCGAATTTCTGTTTCTCCATGAGTTAGCCCGGAGTAGGGGGCTCGACAAGGTAGCTGTATTCGGAAAGGATATCCTGCACCTGTTGGCGCAGTTGCTCATTACCGACCTCCTGTATCTGGGTTAGCAGCTGCTGGGCGATGTACTGCCCGCGTCGTTCCTCAAACGAGTAGCTCTGCGCGACAATTTGTGGATCCAGACTCTGGAAATAATTCAATCGACCGGCCGTGTTCTCAGCCAGCTGTATGACCACATCACTAACCCGGTCCACATTGTCCGTCTGGAAGTAGGGTGCCAGCATGGTGAAGGCCTCGAAAAAGAACGGGAAGTTCATATTTGGGAAGGCCCGGAAGTACTGATCACCGATTTCCAGTGCTCGTTCTATGTCACCGCGCTCGACTAACTCGTTCATGGTCCGCAGCATGATTTGCTGCATGGACTGGATGGCGGGTCCGTAGCTCGTGTTGACGTGGGTATCCACGTTGTCGAAGTTGCCCCACGCCCATTCATTCATGATGAGGTCGTAGTTCTTGTCGACGTCGACCGTACCAGCGCCGATGTTCGGGGGATACATGCCGTTAGGGGGACTGGTCACCCGCGTAGCTGTAAGCTGCAGGGCCAGACCTTCCAGTTGCATGTAGTCCTGCAAACCAAGGAATTTAGACGGTTGGCAGGTAACGGCGAAGTAGATGGGCCGCTTGTAGAAGTTCGAGTTGATGATGTCCATGATGGCCACCACGTCCTTCTGGATCGACGAGCCGGGAACCTGAAGCGGAATGTTCTGCACCACCGGCTGGCCGGCAGGGGTTAGCCAGGGAGCCTGCGCCAGGCGACCCGGGTCTACCCGGATGCTGACGTTACAGGTACTGTAGGTGGTCTCGATAATGCGACCGCTCTGGGTAGCCAGATTCTTATCGGTAGCAATCTCGTTCATGAAGTCCTCCAGGCTCACCGGGGGGCCGGTGTTACACGCCGCATCGGGGCGTTGGGGGTTGTAGTACTGTATCTGGTTGCGGAGTCGTCCGCGCATTTTCTCTTCGGTCAATTGTAGGTCGATAACCGGGCTGTCATTCATCTGGTAGCGAAGTAGATCGATATACCAGTCAACGGCAATGAGACTCAGGTTGACCACGCGTACGTCGGTGCGGATGCCTTCCACCTCCTGGGCGTACCAGAGGGGATAGGTGTCGTTGTCGCCGTAAGTGAAGATGATGGCGTTCTCATCTACGGATTCCAGGAAGTTGTGCGCGTAATCGCGCGCCGCCGTGTGCTCGGAACGGTCGTGGTCGTTCCAATTCTGGGTTACCATCAGGATTGGCGCTACCAGGACCAGTGCCGAACAGCCAATGGCGGCTCCGGTACCGCGGGCGCGGAAACGGTCCTTCAGAAACTCATAAATCGCGGGTACGGCCATGCCCATCCACATACAGAAGACGAAGAAGGAGCCGACGAGTACGTAATCTCGTTCCCGCGGCTCATTGGGCGGCTGATTGGTGTAGATGATGATACCCAGGCCGGTAATCACGAAGAGCGCCAGTAACGTCAGGAATTCTTCCCCCCGCCGGTTGGAATGCCAAAGCAGACCCAGGAGGCCGAAGATGAAGGGCAAGAGGAAGTACGTGTTGCGCGCCGGATCATTCTTGTATTCGTCGGGCAACTCGTCCAGGTTGCCGAGCCGCATCTCGTCCAGGAATTTGATGCCGGTTATCCAGTTGCCACGGCTTTCATCCCAGCTGAAGTAGCCCTGCTCGCCGTTTTGCCGGCCGGAGAAGTTCCACATGAAGTACCGCCAGTACATCCAGCCGATCTGGTAGTTGAAGAGGAACTTGACATTGTCGATGGCGTTCGGCCGGCCGTAGGGTAGGGGCTGGCTGGGGTCGAGGCCCATCCAGCGTTTATAGAGATCCGGACGTCCCAGGGAGCCATCGGCCATCCTCGGGAAGAACATTTGCTTGCCCTCTTCGTAGCGGGGGGTAATCTTGAAATTGGTGTAGACGTATTCGTCACCGACCAGGCCGTAGCGGTCATCCAGGTCGGTGGCGGTCATATTAGCGTCGAAGTGGGGCCCGTAGAGCAGGCTCCGTTCGCCGTATTGCTCCCGGTTGAGGTACGGGAGCAGGCTGGTGACGTTGTCCGGGTTGTTCATGTTGACCGGCGTCTTGGCACCGGCACGGATGACGACTACGGCAATGACGCTGTAGGCGATCAGAATAGTTGCTATACCCATCGCCGCGAGCTGCACCCCCTGGTCCTGGTGCTTATGGGCGTACCGGAAAGAGAGGTAGAGTAAGCCGCCGTAAGCCACCAGGGTAGGAAGGAGGCCGATGTGCACGGGAAGGCCACTGTTGACCATGCCGATCTCAAACCACTGCCAGACGGTCGGCACGCCGATGATAACCAGCGTTTGAATGATACCGATCATCAACACGCCGCTTACACCCGCGGCGATGAATTCGGCCCACTGTGGCAATTTGCGGCCGCCCAGGAAGAACGTGGCCCCGGCAATGGCACCGATCGCCAGAATCTTGCCGGTCAGGGAAATAGAAGTGAGCAGAAGACTGGCGGCAAACAGGTAACCGACGATCTTACCCACCCGGGTGAGGAACAGTTGTCCCCTTTCGCGCAGATAGAAAAGCAGGGTGATAAAGGGCAGCACCAGGATGCTGAGCAGGTGGACGCCGCTCGACAGGCCGATACAGAAGATGCTGAAGATAAGCCAGCGGTAGGCCAGGTAGTCCAGTTCCCGGGGAGTGGTATAGTAGCGGATCGCGGCCCATACCGTCATACAGGTAAAGAAGAACGACATGGCGTATACTTCGCCCTCGACCGCCGAGAACCAGACGGAAGTGGTGAAGGCTGCAGCCAGTCCGGCGACGAGTCCGCCTCCGGCCACGGCAATTATTTGTCCGCCGCCTACTTCGGCCCGGGCATCGCGTCCGGTAAGGGAGAGCAGGCTGAGGCGTATGGTGGACCAGGCAATAAAGGTTGCTCCGAAGGCCGTGCAGATAGCCGACATACCGTTCACGAAGGCGGCAATCAGGGCCGGATCGTCGCTGAGTAAATTACCCGCTGATGCAAACAACCGGCCGATAAGGAGGAAGAGCGGGGCCCCGGGGGGGTGAACCACTTCGAGTTTGTAGGCACCGAGGATGAACTCGCCCACGTCCCACAGACTACCGGTGCGCTCAACGCTGAGCAGCAACACAATAGCCGTGATGGTGAAAACGATCCAGCCGGTTAGCTTATGTAAGCGATGTAAATTACCCATATACGGAATGGCTTAGCAGACCCGGCGACAAATGTACGAAGTGTGTCGTACTTTGTACGGGCGGGCTGTTGGCGAAACGCCGCAAAGCTAAACAATATTAGGCGGGCCCGGTCGGGCAGCCAACATCTTCTACAGTCCTAACAGCAGCAGGGTAGGGTCTTCGAGTAATTCCTTGATTTTGACCAAGAAGGTTACCGAAGAGCTTCCGTCGATAACGCGGTGATCGTAGCTCAGGGCTATGTACATCATTGGACGGACCACCACTTCACCGTTGACAGCAATGGGGCGCTCGATGATGTTGTGCATGCCGAGAATGGCCGACTGCGGTTTGTTGATGATGGGGGTGCTCATCATACTGCCGAAGACGCCACCGTTGGTGATGGTAAAGGTGCCCCCGGACATTTCATCGATGCTGAGCTTATTGTCGCGCGCCTTGGCGGCCAGTTCCTTCAGCTTGTGTTCGATATCGGCAAAATCCAGCGATTCGATGTTGTGGATCGGCGGAACTACCAGGCCGGTTGGGGTCGATACCGCGAAGCTGATATCGACAAAATCGTGGTAGGTCAGCGACTTCTCATCCTCGCCAATGTGGGCATTCACGTCCGGCATTTCCATCAGGACCTGAGCACACGCCTTGGCAAAGATGGACATGAAGCCGAGCTTAACGCCATATTTCTCCACAAATTTCTCCTGCACCTTTTTCCGGAGCGCCATGACTTCGCTGAGGTCTACCTCATTAAAGGTGGTGAGCATAGCGGTGTCGTTTTTGGCGCTGACCAACCGGCTGGCGATGGTCCGACGCATACGGCTCATCTTCTCCGTACGGGTACCGCGGCTGAAGGCCTCCTTTCCAGCTGAGGTGGCGGCCGTTTTACCGCTGGTGCCGGTCACCTTAGCGGCGGCGGGTGGCGGAGCCGGACTCTTAGCCGCCTTTTGCGCGTCTTCCTTGGTGATGCGACCATCGCGTCCGGTACCGTTCACGGTTTTAGGATCCACGTCGGCTTCGCGCAAAATTTTACCGGCGGCCGGACTGGGCGTGCCCGTAGCGTAGGTTTCTTCGGTGGGGGAAGCTGTTTCCTCCGCGGGAGCTTGTTGGGCGGGTGCTTCGGATTTGGTGGCAGGCTCGGCGGCTGGTTTTCCACCTCCATCCTGCGCGCCGCCGCCCGCTTCTTCCGAAACGCTGGTGTCGATCTTGGCTACCAGCGCACCGATTTCAAGATCATCACCCTCACCGGCTACGTAGATGAGCTTTCCGGCTGCTTCGGCGGGAAATTCGAGGGTGGCTTTATCGGATTCGAACTCACAGATCGGTTCGTCCAGCTCCACATAATCTCCATCTCCCTTCAGCCACTCGGAGAGCGTTACTTCGGTGACCGATTCCCCGATTACCGGGACTTTCATTTCGATGATGCTCATGGGGAGGAAATATTTCGTGGATTAACGCGGGAGGCTAGTTACAGTTGGACGCCAAAGGTAAAGTTTCCGGTCAATTCACCGGACCCTAGCAAAAGAGTGACGCAAGATTGTGAAACCTGGCGCTATGGGCTTATCCTATACAGGACAAAGTGCCGCAAGTTCCGGGATGACGTACTTTTACGGTGATGGCGTCCCCCCAATCGATCCCCCGTTTCCGTCGCTGGCTCAGCTACCTGTGGGAGCAATCTTTGGAGACCACGTCCTCCGACTACAACGATTATCTGGAGGTCTGCCTGGTCCACGGCCGGTTACAGTTGGTAGCCGAGGAGGCTATCTACAGTTTCGGCGATTACTACCTCAATTTTCGCAAGCTGTTCGAAGTTTTCGACTACGAGCAATTACCGCAAGACGCCTCCGTACTGGTGCTGGGACTGGGTCTGGGCAGTATTCCGGAGTTGCTGGAGAAGTATGTGGGGCTTGATTACACCTACGTAGCCGTGGAGATCGACCCGGTCATCATCGAATTGGCGAGTCGCTACAGTCTGCCCCGACTGGACAGCCCGGTGGAGGTCGTTCAGGCGGATGCGGTTGCTTTTTTGCAGCTGGACGACCGGCAATACGACCTCATCTGCGTGGACGTGTTCC
>JBASAV010000419.1:0-6846 GCA_049650785.1 Lewinella sp.
TCTCAAAGCCTTCGTGAAGCAGGCCCACGAGCAGGGGATGTACGTGATCCTGGACTGGGTAGCCAACCATACCGCCTGGGATAACGTGCTGGTGGAGGAGCATCCCGACTGGTACGCCCGCGACTACAAGGGTGATTTCCGGCCCACGCCCTGGTGGGACTGGTCGGATATCATCGACCTGGATTACCGGCAGGAGGGAACGCGCAACTACATGCTCGACGTGATGGAATGGTGGGTGAGCGAATGCGATATTGACGGCTACCGCTGTGACGTAGCCGGCTACGTGCCTACCATATTCTGGGAGGTCGCCCGGGAACGGCTCGACGCCGTCAAGCCCGTCTTTATGCTAGCCGAGTGGGAAGCTCGCGATCTGCACCGTGGCGCCTTCGACGCTACCTATGCCTGGAGTTGGCACGAGGCCCTGCACCGGATCACCCAAGGCAAGGAAGGCGTCGAATCGCTGTTTGTCTACTACTCCTGGAACGAGCGCGCCTGGCCGAAGGATGCCATGCGCCTGACCTTCACCGACAACCACGACAAAAATGCCTGGGAAGGCACGATGTACGAGATGCTCGGAGATGGACTGGAAGCTTCCATCGCCCTGTCATTCATCGGCGAAGGAATCCCGTTGATCTACAACGGGCAGGAAGCCGGTCTGGACAAACGCCTGGCCTTCTTCCGCAAAGATCCGATCGAGTGGAAGGATCACGAATTCGCGGAACTCTTCCGCAAGCTCATAAAGCTCAGAAAAAAACATACGGCGCTGGCTAATGCGCCCCACGGGGCCACCATGATCCGGGTGCCAAACAACTACGAGTCCGAAGTGCTAAGCTTCGTCCGCCAGGACGACAACGACAAGATCTTCGCCATCTTCAACTTCTGCGCGGACACGCGGGTACTTCGACTCACGGAGAATCTCTATCCAGGAAACTACGCCGATGGCCTGACGGGTACGGAGCAGGAGATTTCGGAAGGGGAGGAGATCACGCTGCAGCCGTGGGAATGGAGGGTGTTTATTGGCCGGTAGATCAGTGGTCGGACGGGTAATGGTTGGACGGATACTGGTCGGACGACTAGTCGTCCGACCAGTATAGATACCAGCGACCGTTCAAAACTTAACCTGGAATTAACATTTGAGGTCTAAGAAACCAGACTTAGTCGGCATTTGCCCGGCAAATTGACGGAGTCAGGTGATTTCGAGGGGAAGACCTTCCAGGTTGGGTTGAATGTTGAATTGGCGCCCATCGGAAAGCCGCAAACATGGAACGGCGGGCAATACTTCACCTACCTAGGAGCCGGCCGTTTATGTTTTCTTTGGGAAAATACCCCATGCGATTGATCTAGTTCGGTAGGTCCTTAACCCAGGCCATTCAAGATTTCTATATCCTCTTCGTCCAGCTCGATGGCCGCGGCCTTTGTATTCTCCTGCAAATGATTAACCGTACTGGTGCCCGGAATAGGTAGGATGTTATCGCTGTGTGCGAGCAACCATGCGAGGGCGATCTGGTAGACACTGCTGTCGTACTTCTTGGCGATCCGTTGCAGGTCCTTGTTCTCCAGCGCGCCGGCGTCGAGTGGGTACCAGGGGATGAAAGCGATGCTGTTCTCGCGGGTCCAGGTAACTTCGTCTTCCCACTGCCGGTCGGTGAGGCTGTACTTGTTCTGTACACTGACGACCTCGAAATGCTCCTGGGCTTCTTTGATCTGGTCTACGCTTACTTCCGAGAGTCCCAGGTGACGGATATATCCCTGCTGCTGCAGCTCGGCCAGTTTGCCAAGAAACTCATCGGCGGGCACTTTCTCATCGAAACGGTGCAGCTGGTACAGATCGATACGCTCCAGCTTTAGTCGCTTGAGGCTGCCCTTCAGGGCTTCTTCCAGGTGCTCGGGGCGTCCGTTGACGGGCCATTCGTTGGGGCCGGTACGCTCCAATCCCCCTTTGGTAGCCACCAGCAAACCATTGGGGTAGGGGTGGAGTGCCTTCGCGATGAGCTCTTCGGATACATTGGGACCGTAGCTATCCGCCGTGTCGATAAAATTGATGCCCAGATCCTGGGTAGCTTTTAGTACCCGGATGGCTTCGTCGCGATCCTTTGGCGGACCCCAGATACCGTCTCCGGTAATGCGCATGGCACCGTAGCCGAGGCGATTGATTGTCAGGTCCTTCCCAAGGGTGTAAGTGCCGGATTTTTCGGCAATATTTGATGCTGTCGTAGACATGATATACTTATTTGATGTACCTACATAAGCCCGTAAGTGGTTAACATTGTTCACAAGATGGCCGTTGACATGACCTCAGATCGAATCGATGCCGATATCCTGTCCCGCACCAAGGAGCGTGGTAGCAGTAAGACGATATGTCCGTCAGAGGTTGCCCGCGGGTTAGCGCCGGATGACTGGCGGTCGCTTATGGATCGGGTAAGGGAACGTGCCCGCACCCTCGCATTGGCCGGCCGCATAGATATCACGCAGGCTGGTGAAGCCATCGATCCTTCCAGGGAATGGTCAGGGCCGATTCGGTTACGATCGAAGGAGGGGGTCGATTAGGACTCCTCGGAATGCAGGCTGGCCAGAAAAGCCACCAAATCGCGGATCTCCCGCCGGCTCAGTCGCTCCTCCATGGACGGCATACTCGAGGGCACCGTTTCTTCCTCGGCGATATCACTCCGCTGGAGGGTCTGTATATCCTCTTTACCAATCTTCAGCGTGATCTCTTCGGGTGTCCGTTTCATTACGGTGCCGGCGGTTACGGTGCCGTCATTCATTGTGACCAGGATGGTCTCGTAGCCGGGGGCCAGGCGGGCACTGGGCCGGATGAGGGCTTCCAGTAATTCACGATGGTCCAGTACGTCGGCGATGCCTTCCAGGCCGGGACCTACGTTCCCGCCGTATTCAAAGATGGCATGACAGCGAACACACTGGGCGGATTCGTTCCGGTAGAAGAGGTTGCGGCCGCGTTCGGCGCTGCCCCCTTCGAGGGCGAAAGCATACAGGCCGAGGGTGCTGTCAACCGTTCCGGCATAATCGGTGAGGATAGCGTTGAGCTGCGGGTTACCGTGCTGTTCCACGGCCTCGGCCAGATCAAGTTTAACCTCCGTCGGGATGTTATCTTCCTCCAGGCGGTCGAGTAAGCGGCCGAAGAGTTCATCGGCGGATTCGCCCTCGATCTGGGAAAGACCCAGCAGGGCGGCCTGCTGCTCCACTACGGTACCCCGTTCCAATACCTTATCGTATAGCAACACCGACCGGTCACTAGAAATGCCGGAACTGGGTAGGATTTCAAGGGCCCGGGCACGGACGTTACCATCCCGGTCGGCCAGGGCCGTTTCGAGATTTTGGTCAAGTTCGGGGGCACCCAGATCGTTGAGGGCATTCAGGGCGGCGGTGCGGACCAGGGTCGACCTATCCCGTGAGAGTAGTTCGGTAAGCTGGGGAATAGTTTCCTCCAGGTTTAGCTTGCCGGCTGCCTTGATGGCTGCGGTTCGTAATTCTTCGTCCCCGCGGCTCATCAATGTGGCGATTTGCGGAGCCAGCGCGGCGGCGGCTACCGTAGAATCCTGCTCGAATTCCCCGCGGTAGCGGCCGTCGACGCGGTCAAATACGCTGGGGTGAGCCCATACCGATAAGGCGGAGATTGCCTCGGCACGTAGTTTCGCCGGGGCGCTACCGTTGCTTGCGTAAGCTACCAGGCGCTCGACGCTCTCCTGTCCTCCAACCCGGACGTTGGCGCTGATCGCCCGACGCAGCAGGGCTTCAGAGGTAAAGCGCGGATCGTCGAGGGTTTTGGCCAGGGCGGGGAGGGCATCCGGAATGGAAAGGTCGTCGTTGATTCCCCGGGCGGCTTCGGCGACGATGTATTCATCCTCGTCCTGAAGGAACTGGGCGATCTCGGGTGACTCGATCCGGCGCAAGGCAACCACGGCGGCGGTTCGCAGGGCTACCGAAGGGCTGTCCTTTAGCGCTACCAGCGGTTCCGTCTGTCCGATTCGTCCCAGGGCGATCATGCCGGCCATTCGGAGATAGGTGTCTTCGTCGTCATTTCTCTCCAGCATGGTCAGGATAGGCTGTACCGCATCCTGGTATTCGGTGCGACCGAGCGCTTCGGTGGCCATGAACACGACACGGGGTTCTTCCCGGTCCAGCAGATCTATCAACTGACGGCCCGCTCCATCGTGCCGGACGTCACCGATCATCCGGGCGGCCTGGGCCACGATTTCGGGATCGCTGTCACCAAGAAAGGATACGAGTTCGTCGGCCAGGTCAATATCGGCACGTGCCATCTGCGCCATGCCCCAAAGGCCGTGGACGCGGGCCAATTGATTGTCGTTGCTGCGGGCCGTACCCAGTAGCGTCTGGTAACCTTCCTCCTCCCGCGTTACGAGTTCGAACTGGGCATTTCTACGTACGCGTTGGTCCTGGTGCGCCAGTAGCAACTGCAGGCTGTCGAGGCTTACGTCGGGCATCCGCAGATTCAGCAGTCGCTTGACTTCCTGTCGGATGGCCTGATCGGCTCCGCCGGGGACGTCCAGTTTCCAGATTCGGCCTTCCTGTTTGGGATTCCAACCGTTGATCCAGTCGGCCATGTACAGGGCTCCGTCGGCTCCGAAGTCCAAGCCGGTAGGGAGCAGTCCTGAAACGACTTCGCGGGTCGATCCCAATTTGAAACCGGCACCCTCCGGCTCGAGTGTGAAGGCGTGCACGGGCGAATTGGCGGGGTTGCCCCGAAATTCGGCAACGAAAAAGTGGCGGTAGTACTCGGGACCGAGCGCCGTTCCCGGGTTGTATACGAAGCCGGTAGGCCCATTGACGTAATTTTGAATGGGCGGCAGGATGTAGGCGGCCTGTCCGTCCCAGCGTGGTTCGTACATCCGCTCTTCCATCCAGACCTTGTAGTCGTTGTTGTCCGGATCGGTGTACTTGCCGAACTGCCAGTTGATACGCCAGCCGGAGTCCGATCCGTCGATGAGATAGACCAGCCGCTCGCTTTCCCCACTGTGGTCCCCGTCGTTGTCTTCCGAGATGAGGTTGCCCAGGTCGTCGAAGACAAATTCGTGGGTATTGCGCAGACCGTGGGCGAACACCTCGAAGTGGGTGCCGTCCGGTTCGCAGCGGACAATAGTTCCTTCATTAGGATATTTATGCTCCTGGCCGTCCTTGTCGATGACGTTCATGCCTACGTCTCCGCCGCCCCACCAGATGCGTCCCTGCGGGCCGACGGTCACCCCCGACATCCCGTGGCCACCAAAGCCGATGTGAACGATCCAGCCGTGACTGAGGGATTCCTTTTCGTCGGCGATTCCGTCGTCATCGGTGTCACTGGTTTTCCAAAGGTCGGGGCCGACCGAAATGTATACCTGCCCATTTACGTACTCCACCCCGTTGGTCACGTCCGTTACCTCTTCGTTGAAGTCTTCGATGTAGAGCTTGGCGTGGTCGGCTACGCCGTTGCCGCTGCGGTCCTCGACGAACCAGACCTCGTCTTTCTCTACGGTTAGGTCCCGCCAGTCGCGTACGCCGTCTTCGTTGAGATCCTTCAGGTGACGCTCGGACTGATCACTGCCCTCCTCGAAGGTCTTGCGGAGAAACTCCCGCCGGTCTTCTACCGATTCGAAGGAGATGGAGGCCGTCATCCAGTCGCGGTGACCGCGGATGTCAAATTCGGAGCTAATCGGGCGATTGGCGCTGGTGTAAAAAATGCGCCCGTCCGGAGCAACGCTGATGGCCACGGGGTCGGCAATCAGGCTATCGCTGGCCCATAGGCTTAATTCGAGATCGTCGGCGACCTGCACATTGGTTTCCGCCCTGATTTTATTGGCGAGGTCAGCCGCCGCTACCGGTTCGAGATCGATATCCCGCTCGGGATAGATCGGCCCGGTGGTTTCCGGTTGCTGAGCACAGTAAGCTAGGGTCAGGATGACCAGTAACAGGGATATATAACGGAGCATGATGACTATTTGAAGACGGCTAAATATACGTCATCCGTATTCGCCTCGGGGATCAGGTTTTATGCCTGCGCTCCGCCGCCAAGTTCATTGCTTAGTTTGGCCATTGTCCCGATGTCAAGCAGGACAACCCGGATGCCGAAAACGCTCGCTACCCGACGATCGATCCCCGGCTCGCGTAAGCACTGCCCGCCCCCTCTTTTTCTTCCAGCCGCTTATCGACGTAGCGCGTGAGCATGTAGGAGCCGATCAGGCTGACAGCCACCCCTTCCATCAGGATAAATACACCAGCCGTAACCGGCGTAAGTGCGTCTGCAAGCGGTGTGGCAGCCTGTAGCTCGGCCATCAAACCGGAATCGGCTATCAGGAATAGCGTCGTGAAGATCGCGAAGAGAACGGTGCCCACGCCGCCGATGTAGAGCCCCTGGACGACACCCGTGACGTAGTTCTGATGAGTTTCGGGTTGCCGTAACCGCAACTCCTTAATACCGTAGTACAACACGGCCAGGTGGAGGAAGCCGTTGATCACCCGGAGCCGGTAGTTTCCCGCTAAACCCAGGAAGTAACTCATCATAAATATGGCTACTAATCCTCCAAAGAAGTAGAGCCCGAACTTTATCGCAATTGATTTCATAGTTGTTTTGTGTTTAAACAAGGTTCTAACTTGAAATCTGCGCTTTGGTTTTGGAATTTTAGGGATAGAATCCTTTTCGGAGCTGCGAGGTGCTACCTGAAAAGCACTGATTTAGAGTAGATTGTATAATCCACTCACCGATACGTCGTACTGACCCACGGGAATGGGGCGGCACCGACTCCCCGTCGAAATCCATTCGGTTCAACCTGCCTTATCGTTCTCGCCGCGCCGGGCCGAATTTATACTACTCTTTCTTGGCCTCCTCGGTAG
>JBASAV010000420.1:0-7089 GCA_049650785.1 Lewinella sp.
ACCGGGTGCCGGTTGATGCGGCGTTTAATCACTTTTCACCGGAAGCCCTGGCCATCAGCCACGGCTACCTGATCAGCTAGCCGCCGTTCTTCGTAGCCGGCGGGCATCCTACCTTTGCAGTGATGCATCTAAAACACCTTTATTTAGGCGGGCTCGTTCTGAGCTTTGTTGCCAGTTTCCTATTGCATTGGGAGGTGTTTTCGCGCGACATCAGCGGTATGCACGATTGGCGGCAGACGCAGACCATGTGGAACGTCCGCAACTTTGCCCGCTACGACAACAACATCCGGAATCCCCGGGTCAGTCATTTCAATGGAGCAAATAACAACATCCTGCGCCTGGAATATCCCATCATGCAGTGGGGGATCGCGCAGGTTGCCCGCCTCACGGGGCGGGAAGTCCTCACGGCCCGGATCTGCGTGTGGATTTTTGGAATATTCGGTCTTATTGCCTTCTACGGCTTGCTCCGAACGATGCATTTTCACGCCGGCGTTGCCGTAGCGGGTACCATCCTGCTGCAATTCAGTCCGGTCTTTTATTTCTATACGGTGAACGTGCTGCCTGACTTCTTTGCTCTTTCGGCCGGACTGTGGTATCTCCTGTTCTCCTTTCTCTACTACCGTGACCGACGATGGTGGCAGTTGCTCGGTGCCGCCGTAGCGCTGATGGTGGCCAGTCTGGCAAAGCTGCCCTTTGCCATGCTGGGGATCATCGGAGTCGTCTTTGTACTGACGGAAATCATGCACCACCGGCGCATTACCCGCGATGTGCTCGTGTACGTAGTGGTGCATCTGGTTTTCTTTTCGGCCACCGTCAATTGGTACGTCGCCGTGATACCAACGTGGACCGGTAACCCCGTGCTGTACGGGGTATTCGAGAGCACCAACAGCTCAGCGGAAAACTGGCGCATCTTCTATCACTGGACGGAGCAATATATCCCGTACGATCTCACCTCTCCACCGATTTGGCCCTTCTTTGTACTTGGTGCTCTCCTACCCGCAACGCGAAGCCGGACCGGGGTTGGCTACGGGAAGTACGTTTGGTCACTCGCCTTCATTACCCTGCTCTACGTGGCGCTCCAGTGGAATACCATTACGTTCGTGCACGACTACTACCTACTGCCATTGCTCCCCTGGATTTATATCGTGGTAACGGCTGGTCTGGGTAGAATTTGGCAATGGTGTCAGTTGCTTCCCCGGAGATGGGACTACGTGCTCGGTAGCCTGCTGGTGGTGCCGCCGCTCATTTACGCGCCGGAGGTGGCTGCCGACCTGCGCGACGCCCGCTGGGAACCCTTTTACGGCTCCTACTATGGGCAGGTAAAGGATGTCTACACGTACCAGGAAGAACTGCAGGCCATTTCGGAACCGGACGATAAGGTCATCGTGCTAAACGATAATTCCAGGCAGATATTTACCTGGATACTGCGGAGGCGGGGCTACGTCTTCGATAAAAATGGCCTCCGACCCAACTGGATAGCTGACATGGTAAATAACCAGGGCGTGTCCTATCTCTATTCCAATACGCGCTCCTTCGAGCAGCGAGCTGATATTGCCCCGATCCTCGATAGCCTGGTAGCTTCGTACGGAGAGATCAACGTCTACTATTTGTCGGATGTCGAGTGACGTGGTCTGCATCAGTCATCCATCTCCATTGTTTTACCGGCAAAGCGTACTACGAAGAACAGCAGGACCAGGCCGGCACCCATCAGGGTGAGGCAGACCAGCCAGCCTCCGCCCAGTGCCGTGGATAGGAAACCGGCGGCCAGCGCTACGCTTCCTACCGTCAGGGCGTACGGTAACTGCGTGCGGACGTGGTCGATGTGGTGGCAATCGGAAGCCAGACTGGAAAGAATGGTCGTATCCGAAATCGGACTGCAGTGATCGCCCAGGACGCTGGCCGCCAGTACCGTGCTGATCACGTTGTACAACAGGCCGGCGGCATCCGGTTCCGCCCATCCGGAGAGCATGGCGACGGTCCAGGTAAGGGGAATGGCAATAGGGTAGAGGATGGCCATGGTGCTCCAGCTGGAGCCCGTTGAAAAGCTTATGAGGGCGGCGAGCACGAAGATCACCGGCTGTAGGAAGTAGGGATTCAGGGCATCTCCCAGTAATTCCACGAGAAAGGTGGCCGTGTGGAGTTCTTCCGTGGTCAGGGCCAGCGCCCAGGCGAGGGTCAGAATCATCACCGCGGAGAACATGGCTTTAAAGCCGGCGGTGAGGGCACCGATGGTCTGTGCGATATTCATAATGCGCTGGCCGACGCTCAGGATCAGCGCCACTACCACGCCGCTCATGCTGGCCCATAATAGCGCGACATAGCTATCCGCGGCACCGATGGTCAGGCCCAGTTTGGCGAAGAAGCCCCCGTCCAGTGCGCCCCAGACCGCTCCCCAGCCGGTGGTGGGTGGTGGATCTTCCATGGCTCCCGCCAGTGCGTTCAATCCGGTATCGAGCAATCCGATGATCGTCATTACCACCACGGTCATGACCGGAATGACGGCGTTGCGTGCGCGTAGCGGCGCCCCGGGTACGGGGTCCAGGTCTTCCTGATCGTCTACGGCATCCGTTTCCAGCGCGGTCGCCTTGAGCACGCCGGTGGTGCGCGCCCGGGTTTCCGCGGCCAGCATGGGCCCGAAATCGCGGCGCTGATAGATGAGATACAGGATAAAGGCCAGCGTGAAGATGGGGTAATAGCTGTACTTCAATGATTCGATAAAGACGGCGTAAGGGGTTGTATTAGCGAAATGATCTACTTGCTCGATACCGTCGCCGATGTAGCCGAGTTCCGCCCCGATCCAGGTCGTGATGAAGGCCACGGAAGCCACCGGGGCGGCCGTGGAATCCACGATGTAGGCCAGCTTCTCGCGACTGATCCGGAAGCGGTCGGTGACCGAGCGCATGGTATTTCCGACGATGAGGGTATTGGCGTAATCATCGAAGAAAATGGCCACCCCCAGCAACCAGGTGACGAACTGTCCCCGGCGGGGGTTGGTGGCGTATTTGGTCATCCGGTCCACTACGCCGGCCATACCCCCGTTACGGCTGATAATGGCGACCATGCCCCCGATCAGGAGGCTGAATACGATGACCGACAGGTGGCCGGCGTCATTCAGGGAATTGATGAGGTAGGTATCCACGGTAGTCAGGAGGGCCTTGATCACGCCCAGGAAGGCCTCGAAGCGCAGACCGCCCGCAATGAAGGCACCGACCCAGATGCCCGCGAAGAGGGAGATGATCACCTCTTTGAAGATCAGGGCCAGCCCGATAGCGATCAGGGGGGGTAGGATAGATAGCCAGAGGGGGATCCGCCGGAGTCGGTCCGGTGCGTTTCCTTCCGACAGGTGGTACAACTCCGTCTGGTCGCCCGCCCGCAGCAATTGGATGCCGGGTTCGGCGGGGATGAGCCAGCCGCCATTGGTAGATGTTGCCGCAATGGCCTCCCCGTTTAGCTCGAAGTTTTCTCCTGCGTCCGCGCCCTCAACAAAAAGCCCGCCCTCCGCGGCGCTTACCCGGCTTTGCGCGCTCAGTCCGGACAAACACAATAGAAATACCGTAAGCAGTAGCGTGAATCTCGATTGGGGCATAAGGTAAGCTTGGGGTCGTAATATACGCCAGCCCGGTAGTTGACGAAAAACCGGCCATCGGTCGGCAGCGGACAAACAATCGCAGGCCGGTGGCGTACCTTGATTAAGCCGAAATCCTATGCGTCGATTCCTTGCTGCCGTTCTCTTTGCCCTGCCCTGCCTGCTCGCCGCGCAGTTTGCCATTACGCCGGCCTATCCAGGGGTAACGGACAACACGGGACGTAACCTGCCGCTCGCCTGGTTGGGTGGACTCAACGCACCGCAGTATATGCGGGCCGACCTGGACGGTGACGGTCTGATGGATCTCTACCTCTTCGACCGCTCCGGTGACGCCCAGATCGCCCTGCGGGGAGACGGAAGTGGGAGGTACACGCCGGCTCCGGAATTGCTCGCCGGCTTTCCGGCCAACCTGACCAACTGGGTGCTACTCCGCGATTATGACGGCGATGGTTTAGCGGACCTGTTCGCCTATTCCGCCGAATTCGATGGTTTCCGGGTTCATCGTGGGTTCCGCACGGCCGCGGGACTTCTTTCTTACGCCGAAACGCCTACCTATGCGGGTTTACGCTATCCCTTTAACAACGGAACTATTCCCATCTTCGTAACGTCGATCGATTACCCGGCCGTTGACGATATTGATGGCGACGGCGACCTGGATATCCTCACCTTCAGCGTAGGTGGCGGCTACGTGGAATACTTCAAAAACTACAGCGTAGAACGTGGGTTTGGAACCGACACCCTTCTGTATGAGCTGGAAAGTGAGTGCTGGGGCGGTTTTTTCGAAAGTGGCCTGACTCCCGCGCTCGACCTCGCATCCGAAGCCGGTGCTTGCTATGGCAAATCATTGTCGGACAGCACCCGCGTCGGATCGCGACACGCCGGCTCCACCGTACTCACGCTGGACGCCGATGGTAACGGACTCAAGGACATCATGCTGGGCGACATCTCCTTCCAAAACCTTGTGTTAGGATGGAATAAGGGAGATGAGGAAACCGCCTGGATCAGCGACCAGGATCCCACCTGGCCAAGCGGGGGCGTAGAAGCCAAAATTCCCTACTTCCCGGGGGCCTACCACCTGGACCTTGACGACGACGGCCACCGCGACATCATCGCCTCGCCAAGTCAAACGCTGAATGCGGAGGATATAAACGTGGGATGGTATTACCGCAATACCGGAACCGATGCGGCTCCCGCTTTTGCGTTTCAGGACAGCCAGTTTTTGGTGCGGGACGCCATTGACCTCGGCACCGGCGGCTTACCGGCCGGATTCGACTATGATGCGGACGGCCGAACCGACCTCGTGATCGGAAATACCGAAAGTTATGGCCGGGACGGCGGGCTGGATAGCCGGTTGCGCCTGTACCGGAACACCGCACAAGTGGACGGAGAAGCCTCCTTCGAGCTTGTGGACACCGACTATCTTGGTCTGAGTCGCTTTCGGGCGAGCACCTCCGCCTTCGCTCCGGCCTTCGGCGATCTGGACGGCGACGGCGATCTGGACGCCATCATCGGTCAGCGTTCCGGGCAACTGATATACTTTGAGAACGTAGCCGGGGCGGGCCGGCCGGCGGCCTTTGCCGAGCCGGTATTCAACTATATGGATATCGACGCGGGGCAACTAGCTAAGCCGGAGGTGGCTGATCTGGACCGGGACGGGCTCAACGATCTGGTGGTTGGCGGGTTCGACGGACGTATCCGCTTCTACCGCAACCGCGGGACGGCTGGAGAACCGCAATTCGATCCCGACGAGGCGGCGGACGGGAACTTTCTGCAACTAGGGGGGATCAACACCAACAAACCCGGACTGAGCAGCGGGCACCCTACGCCCCGCGTGCTTTCCTACGACGACCGGTTCCTTTTGATCAGCGGGAATCGCTCCGGGACACTGGAAGCCTACTCCTTCACGGACTATACCGAACCGTTCACCTCCCTTGGCGATACGGTGGCCGGTCTCGATCTGGGCGGCTACTCGGCACCGGGAGCGGCCGATTTCGATAATGACGGGAATATCGAGCTCATCGTAGGGAATGAGCGGGGTGGGGTCACCTTTTTCCGTACGGATCTGGCGAAGGAGCCGACGACCGGCTTATTTACGGCCCGCCTTCCGGAGGTTACTTTTACGGTCTTTCCGAATCCCAGTACCGGTGCGATCAGCCTGAGGGAACTACCGGCGGCGACCACCCAAAGGGTGCGCGTCATCAACGGTCAGGGTCAGATAGTTTATTCCCGCGAGCTCGGTCGGGTGGAGCGCACCGAACTTGAACTGTCTTCACTTCCGTCGGGTCTGTACATCCTGGAGGTGCTGACCTCCACAAGCCGCGGCGTGCGAACGGTACAGATCACCCGTTAGGGTGGCGCTGCCATCCCGGTAACGAACCAATCAGGGTTTCTTACGATTGATGGGTACATGAGTGAACGAGATCAACCCATTCTGACCGAACGGCAGCTGGAGGTGCCCCAACTTCGCTGGGTCGATACCTTCAGCCGGGCACTGGACACGAAATTTCGTATTCCGGGGACGGACATCCGCTTCGGGCTCGATTTTATTCTCGGCCTCGTACCCGGGGCGGGGGATCTGCTTTCTATGGGTATGTCCGGGACCCTGGTGGCAACAATGGCCCGCCACGGAGCCAGTCCCCGATTAGTCGCCCGTATGGTGGTGAACATCGTGCTGGATGCCGTTGTCGGTTCGGTTCCTATAATTGGTAACATATTCGACTTGGTGTATAAGGCCAACTACCGCAATGCCAAACTGATGCGGGAATACTACGACGAGGGTAAGCACACCGGTAGCGTCTGGCCCGTGGTCCTGGGCGTCGTCGCGGCGGTACTCATTGCAATGGTGCTAGTCGTTTGGTTGACGATCGCCATATTCGGGTGGATCTTCAGCCTTTTTTAAGCGTACTGACCATTTCTACCCCCCGCTCGATCAGTTCTTCCAGATCGAGGTGGGTATTGTCCAGCAGGATGGCATCTTCCGCCTGTCGCAGCGGACTGTCTTCCCGGTGGCTATCTATGTAGTCCCGCTCCTCCAGGTTTGCGGCCACCTCTTCCCGGCTGGCTTCCCGACCGGCTGAAAGGAGTTCGCTCAGTCGACGGTCGGTGCGGGTTTCCTGATCGGCAACTACGAAGAGCTTAAGGTCGGCGTCGGGAAAGACCACGGTACCGATATCACGACCGTCCAAAATGACGCCTCCGTGCTGTCCCATTTTCCGCTGTTGGTCGACCATGGCGCGACGCACGTCCGATAGCGCCGCTACCGGGCTGACCATCTGACTTACGGCCAGGCCCCTGATCTCGTTTTCCACGTCTTCTCCGTTGAGCAGGACGTGATTGTCCGCCGGACGAAACTCAATATGGATGTGGGGAACCGCTGCGCGCACGCTTTCGGTGTCATCGGGGTCGATGCCGTTTCGCTGCAGGTATAGGGTAACGGCCCGGTACATGGCGCCGGTATCGATGTAACTATAGCCTAGCCGGCGGGCTAGCGCACGGGCCAGGGT
>JBASAV010000421.1:0-1868 GCA_049650785.1 Lewinella sp.
GGGCTAAGTGATGTATAAAGGGCAGGAATACGGAAGCCGGGACGTAAAGCGAAGGTCATAAGGCCCAAAACTACGTGTGGCTTCGGACCTTGCGCCCTGATTTCGACGATCGCGGTAAATTTATCGGTAGTTGGTAAGCTAAATTACTATCTCTTCGCTACCCGCCTTTAGCGGCAGGGGAAGAATTTTGGACAGACTTCGCGTGATCCCGGTCAAAAACTTATCAGATGAATCCCTTTCTACTCTTATTAGCCTGTTTGGTGTTTCTGATCAGTTGCGATGCGGACTCCCCGGACGGGCCGCCGGCATTTGCAGACCGCGCCACCCCCGCGATCCAATTAAACCAGGTAGGTTTTTATCCGGACCAGCCGGTTCGCTTTACCTACGCCGATACGCAATTGGTACGGCCGGGTGCGGTGCCGACCTCTGTTTTCTACGTCACCGATGCAGTAGGTGATTCCACGGTCTACGAAGGAACGCTGAGCGATTCGGTTGACTGGAGGGAACTGGCCGGCGTCAGCGCCCGGAACGGTACGACGGATCCGCTACCCGTGGGTACCTACCGAATATTCGTACCGGAGGTGGGCTATTCTTATCCTTTCCGGGTAGAGGACAGTATCCTGCGGGATGTATTTGTGGGATCGATGCGGGGACTCTACTACCAGCGGGCCGGTGCCGAGCTTGCGGAAGAACACGCCGGTGAGTGGGCCCGAGGAGCGGGGCATCCGGATACCGAAGTGTATTATCACCCTTCTTCCGGACGATCGGAAGGCACCCTGAGCAGTCCCGGGGGGTGGTACGACGCCGGTGATTACAACAAATACATCGTGAACGGCGCCTTTCCCCTGGGGCAGTACCTAACGCTGTACGAGGACGTTGGCGACCCGGCCGGGGATGAGACCTTGAATATTCCCGAGAGTGGCAACGGTAAGAGCGACTATCTGGACGAGCTGAAGTACGAATTGGATTGGATGCTCACGATGCAGGACGACGACGGTGGGCTGTTTCACAAATTGACAACCCTGAAATTCGACGGGATGGTCATGCCGGAAGCCGGAAAGGGACGTCGCTACGTGGTGGGTAAGAGCATCACGGCTACACTGAATTTTGCGGCGGCTACGGCCCAGGCGTCGCGGGTTTACCGGGACTACGATGCCGATTACGCCGACCGCCTACTCGCCGCCTCGCGCCAGGCCTGGTCCTGGGCGGGTAATAATTCCGAAGCCTTCTTCCGTAATCCAGATGACGTGAGTACCGGTGAATACGGTGACGATAATGCCGACGACGAACAGGCCTGGGCGGCCGCCGAACTATTTGCTACGACCGGCGAGCAGGAGTTCTACAACGACCTGCAGCAGCATATGCCCCGCGTCCGCTTCGGTCCGGGGGTGGGGTGGACGAGCTACATGGCCAATATGGCGGCCTTCACCCTCCTGCGCCATTCGGACCGGGTGCCCCGCGAGATGTACAATGAGTTGGAAGGCCTGGTCATCACCCTGGCCGATAGCCTGGTCCAGCGGGCCGAAAAAACGGCTTACCATCAACCCGTCGATGACTTTGGCTGGGGAAGTAATTCCGACGTGATGAATGCCGCCATGATACTGGCTGCGGCTAATGAGCGTCGGGCGCGCCCGGCGTACGTGAGCACTATGCAGGATTGCATGAATTACATCCTTGGTCATAACCCGAATGCCGTGTGCTACCTGACCGGTTTCGGAACTCGTTCTCCGATGTTTATCCACCACCGCCAAAGTGCGGCGGACGGCATTAACGAACCGGTGCCGGGGCTGCTATCCGGTGGCCCCAACGCGGCCCAGCAGGATCGTCCGGCAACAACCTACAAGCCGAATGCCGCCCCGATGCAAAGC